>UQAW01000085.1 GCA_900539175.1 uncultured Lachnospiraceae bacterium | reverse complement strand
AGATTATATCTCAAATCCTTGAGAATGGGGTGTCAACTTTTTTTATACCACATCATTCCTACAGAATGACTGCAGGTTCAGGGAAAGTGCATTGGGAATCGCAAAAAGCGCATACCAAAACACATATTCTTTTACCAGTGCCAAATAACTCTCTGATGCTCCCAAAAGGCCAACAACCGCCCCGGTAAATACGGAGCCGGAAAGGGTAATCAGGATACCTACAATCAAATTCAGGGTTAAGGCGTGCATAAAAGCGTTCTGCGCGCCTTCCTTATCACCACGTCCAAATCGGATTGCCGTAATGGTGACACCCCCGATACTTGCCATTGCATTTAATGCCTGGGCCAAAAGTACAAAGGGCAAGGCGATATTGACCGCTCCCAGCGCCTGACTGCCCGCGCCGTTTCCTACAAAAATTCCGTCAACAACCGAAAACAGGAACACGCACGCATTTGACAAAATCGCCGGCGCTACATTTTGAAATATAATTTTCTTTCTTGATGATTCCATGACACACCTCCCGTTACTCCTGCACAAACCATGTATTTACATAAGCCGCAAGAGCAGGAATCAGGGATTTGATTTCCCTTCCAGAAGTGTTGACACAAAGGTGATAGGATTCTTTCCTGCCCCATTCTTCTTCCGTGAACAAGCCCCTGTATGCCGCGCGTTCCTTATCAATTTTCTTCATTTTCCGAAGCATCTCTTTTTCAGAATAATGCTCTGATTCATCCGCACGGCTTTCACATCGCTGCAGCTTGGATATCCGATCTGCGTAAACAAAAATATTGAACGGATGCATATCCTGGCAAACCACATCGGCGCAGCGGCCAACGATGACACAATCGCCCTGCGCTGCCAACTGCCGGATCAGCTCGTGTTCTGCCACTGCAATTTTTATAGGCTGCTGTGCCGCCGGCTGATGGGCCATGAACCGATGAGCAATCGTAGATGGATAAAATACACGAATATCCTTTTCCGAAATATGAGCCACATAATTTTTATGAAATCCGTGCTGTTCGGCCACCATGTCGATAATTTCATGGTCATAGCAGGGAACGCCGAGAGCATCTGCCAAGCGTTTTCCAATTTCGCGTCCACCACTTCCAAATTCTCTGCTGATTGTAATAATTTTCATGCTGATACCTCCAATTTTGATCAGGTTTTTAGTTTCGAATCAGAAATTTAATTTTCTACTTTATGTAATAGTGAAATTTCTCTCAATTTCTGCTTGCAAATTCGCCGCATATACCTGTGACAGAGTAACGTACTGATTCTGAGCAAAATGATCCATTTTCAGTAATGCTTCCCGTTCCGCCTCTTGTAAAGGTATAATACTTTCTTCTACAAAACGTCTTCCTTTCTCTGTCATACGAACCGTTTTCTTTCGGGCAGAAACAGCTGACGGCTCCAAAAAAATATACTCCTTCTGCACAAGACCCTGGATGGCAGAATTAATTGTCTGTCTTGATATGGACAATTCTTCGCTGATCTCCTGCTGAGAATATTCATGGTCGGCTTCTGCCAAAGCATATAGAATCCAGAACGCACTTTCAGACATTTTAAAATTCAAAGCAAGCTTATAATAGATTGCTTCTATCCTCTTTGTCTGACAATTCAGGGTTTTCAATAATATATTTATGTCATGGCTCATGGTCTTCCTCCTTTCCAGAACATAAAAGCGCCCGGTTATCTGTTACAATAACCGGGCGCACCCGACATCTTCTACTCGACAATCAATCATTGCGATGATCCGTCCTCCGATGACATCTTATTCAATTTTAGCAATTTCTTCCTCTAACACTTTCATATAACGAATACAGTGGCCAGAAAGCTGCGTCGGACAATCCGACCGACTTTGCATAGTCATGATAAAGGACATTCATTTTTTTATGGAACCGGTTGAATGTCGCAAGTACAAAAATCGTTGATACTTCCATATTTCACCTCTTTTTATCCGAAACCGGATAAAATTATAATCCGAACACGGATAAAAGTCAAGGGGTAAATTAAAAAAATCTGGTTTTCACATCAAATCATAAAAACTAAAATCAGCAAAATCACAACTGCCACATATTGCAGATACTTCATAAGATTTGGGGCATCTTTACGCATTTTCTTTACAACAATACCAGTAAGGGGTGCGTAAAGCAAAACCGGGATTGCCGCGTAAACTGCAAAATCTCTGCGGTTTCTTCTCTAACTTCTGTTCGTACGCCGCCGCTTTGATTCACCTTATAAATATCGCTGTTCTCGTCTGTGGTTGACCACAAAGCTTCCAGTTCCTTAATTCTATCCTCAGAAAGCGTAAGTGCCGCCTCTGCTGACTCTCCATAAGCAGTCAGCGCCATATATGTACCCATTGCAAACACGCCGGTTGTATGTTCTTCCTCTGGTTTGCTCTTCGCACTACATCCGGAAAGCAACACCCCAAATAAGAGCAGAAAGGAAAAGAATTTATTTCTTTTTCTCCACAAGTTTTTTCCTCCTTCCAGTCACCCTTTGAATCCCCTTGGAAGCATAATGTGCCAGAAAAATGAACAGGCCCATGATAGCCATATACTCCGTAAAAAAGAACAGGACAGGTCTTTCAAAATCAAAGAACACAAAGGAGGATGTTAAAAACATATAGGACAGAAATTGATTTTTCAGAAACGCATAAAGGCCATATCCGGCAATCAGGGCTGCAGCTATGCGCAGAAAGACTCGCAGCGGTCTAGAAGAAACCGCCCCGGCAGCTTTGCGCACCATTCCGAGAATCATATTCCAGTGCAAACCGAGATGCAGGGCCATCAGCACAAATCCCCAAAATGCGGAAAGCACATGAAGCGGTCTTGCCAGCGCAATCCCTCCGGAAATCGGCAGGAAAGCAAAGACCTCTCTGGAAAGAATGATTCCACTTATCATTAAACCGAACATGGAAAGCAGTACTGCAAAATTAATCACCGTCTGCAAAATACGCGCAGGCGTGTATTTTCCTTTGAAGAGATGGCTGTACCAGCTTCGGTTCAAAATATGATGGGTAATCCACAGAATCAGCATAGCGGCTCCGATCCATTCATGGGCGGAATCCCCTGTGAGCTGCCGTGCCATTAAAAACAGTAATAACACTGTCATTATCATATCAATGACAATTTTACATATAAATTTTTTCTTCATCAGAAACATTCCTCCCATTTGCAGGTAAAGACCTGCCTGTCAAACCACGGGCAGGCCCTTACCTGTTATCATTACTCATTTGGACGTCCAACGCCCTCATAACCGCAGAATGTTTATTCTGCGGTTAAATTAAGGCTATTCACCCAATCCACAACATCACTTTCTGCTCCTGATACACTATTTCGGGAGATAGAAAGCCCGTCGGAAATAACGGTTGCGTTCGGCTGCAATTCCGAGATCGTTTGAATGGTTCTGGAAAATCCGCTTCCGCCGTGGGTGGTAAATGGAATAATGGTTTTGCCGCTGAAATCATATTCTTCAAGGAATGTGTAGAGCGGCATCGGCAGATCGGCGTTCCAGTTCGGATAACCCAGGAAAATCACGTCATAGCTGTCCGGGTTTTCAATCTGTGTCGCAAGCTCTGGTCTGGCATTGTCGGCTTTCTCATTATAGGCAAATTCCAAAAGGGGATCGTGGGTTGTAGGATAATCCTGCACTGTTTCGATGGCAAACAGATTGCCGCCTGTTTCACGCTGAATAATCTGCGCAATGTACTCGTTATTTCCCAAAACCTCGCCGTCCACTGCCACGCGGCTTGCACCGGCTACGGTATCCACTCCGTCTGTTTCCATAACGGAGAAATATGCAACCAAAATATTTCCGTTTCCGGCTTCCGCTGTATCCAAAGTTTCGGTATTTTCTGTTTCATCATTTGCGGATTCCTCTGTGTTTTCTTCTGTTATACTACTTTCATCGGGTTCCGTTGTCGGAGCCACTGTCTCTGCCGGGGTATCCTCCGCAGCATTTTGATTGTTATTTCCGCAAGCAGCCAGAGAAAGAACCAGCAGAGCAGAAAGAAGAATGGCTGTTAATTTTTTCATAGAATTTTGCTCCTTTACTTTTTTATAGCGATCTATATCAACAGATGTTTTTGCCCATCTGGTATGCTTCCTGCAATGTAGGGTTTCTTTGAATATCGCCAAGCTGCCAGGCTCCTGCGCCATAGATGACTCCCATCTCTTTTGCTCCCGGCAGACATTCTAAGTAACCGCGCAGTCCGTCAATCGTCCGTTCCATTGCCGCCTTTCCATCGGCAGCAGTCGCAATCAGATAAAATTCCTTATTTTCCAGACCAGCTTTCTGCGCTCCCCCCAAAGTACGGTCAATCATGGTTTTCATCTGCGCACACATGGTGTAGAAATATACGGGAGTAGCCAGAACAATCACATCCGCATCCCGCATTTTCGCAATGACCTGTTCCATATCGTCCTGTTTCACACAATACCCTAATTTCTTACAGGCATAGCAGGCAGAACAATAGTCAATGGAAAGCTCCGCGAGTCGGATTTTGTCCACACGGTTGCCCGCTTCCTCTGCACCTTTCTTGAACTCATCGCAAAGTGTATCTGAATTGCCACCCTTACGGGGGCTGGATGAAATAATCAATACATTCTTACTCATTTCCTGTTTCTTCTCCTTTAATTTTCAGTCAGTCTATTGCTTTTGGCGAAGGCACTCTTTCATAATGCCTGTAACCTCGTCCAGAGAAAGCAACGTTGCAATATCAATTTCTTTTATTTTTTCCGCAGAAACTACACCATCAAAATACATATCGACGCCAATCCCTGTAAAAAGCTCTACCAAGTAGCCAAAATCTCCAATCTCGTATTCTCTTGTTGTTGCTTCCACAGAGGAAAGATGCTCCGGCATCGTCATCCCTTTTGCAAAACTGTTCCTTTCGATCAGTGTCATTTCCAGTGGCAGCATTGCCACCAAATCGGCAGCAGCCCTCGAATCATTTAATGTAATAACCACCTCTGTATTTTCAGTAATCATTTTGATTTTAGTACCTTCTACGCTCTCATAGCTGCTGTTTTCAGATGTGTCTGTTGCCCCTATATCCTGTTGCTGTTCAGTCGCTCCGCAAGCCGCCAGAGAGCAAAGCAAAAGGAAAAGCAGTCCGGTGCTCAGTGTTTTTTTGAACATAGGCGTTCTCCTTTATTCCATACCCACAGGGCATACCGTAACACATATCCCTCCGGGATGGGCGTACTTCGTCCGTCAAGGTATAAGTCCAAGCTCCTGAATCCAAGGCTCAATATCATTCAGGTCGTTTGCGGTAAGTCCCTCTGCAATTTCCGCATCCGGGCAAAGCTCGCTGAAAATATGGAGGCTGTTGCCAATGTCGTCGCTGGAACTGGTGCAGAAGGGGATGATCGTCTTACCCGAAAAATCATTCTCTGCAAGGAAGGTCGCTATCATAGCCGGGGCTTCGTCCCACCAAATGGGATAGCCCACAAAGATTGTGTCATATCTCTCGATACTATCCACAGACACGGTAATCTCCGGGTGTACGCCATCCAGAATTTCCGCTTCGGCTTCTTCCTGCAAATCCCCATATTCTTCTGCCCGCTGAATCTCAGCTAAAGTACCACCAGTGTATTCCGCAATCATCTGCGCTACTTTCTCGGTATTTCCCGTATGAGAAAAATATGCAATTAAAACATTTCCGCCATTCGTGTCTGTCTCTACGGTTTCCGGTTCCGTTGTTTCTGGTTCTTCTGTGGGTTCCTCACTCACATCTTCCGTAGGTTCTTTTGTTTGCAACCTCTCCGTCTCAGTTTCGGTTTCGTCAACCGCAGCAGATGTTTCTGCGGAAGGGTTGTTGTTTCCGCAGGCTGCCAGTACAAAACTGAGAGCCAACAGAAAAGTAAGAAGTAAAATGCTTTTTCTGATTTTCATTGTGTAACATCCTTTCTCGATTACTCTTTGTGCGTATTCAAATATTCCAATATCCAGTTGATTGCCTGTCCGGCATCTTCACCCGGAAAACCATGTCCGGCTCCCTGCAGAACCTCCAACTGGGCAGAATTATAAACCTCCACCGCTTTTTCCGAATAAGAAAGAGGAACAATACTGTCGGCATCTCCATGAATCAGCAGAACGTCCTTGTTATAAGCTGAAATTGCCTCATAAATATCATAATCCAACAAATTTTCTGCATAAGAACGCCCCACTGTCATCCACATTAAATGATAGGTATCCGGAATATCTTCCACGTTCTCAAACTGTTCCTTTGTACGATCCACCAATACAAAAGCCGGATACAACAGAATTGTACCTTTGATTTCTTCTTTGTTAGCGGCAGCAGTAATAGCCGATACAGCGCCCCCCTGACTTGTTCCCATTAAGAAAATGTTTTCTTCATCCACAAAAGCCTGCTCCTGCATCATATGGATTACCGATTCTAAATCTGCCTGCTCAGTGAAAATGGACATATCCAGAGTAGAGCCATCGCTCCGGCTTCCCGGACTTCCTCCGCAGAAATCGAAGCAGTATACCACATACCCTTTTGCGGCAAGCGCTTCGGCATATTGCGTTCCGACCTGATAATTCCCACCAAAACCATGAGAGAAAATCACTGTCGGCATTTTTTCACCGGCATCTTGTGGAATATAAACTACACCGTAAATCTGGTTCTCATCCCGCCTTGTATAAAGCTCCTGTGTTTTATATTCGTAATTAAGAGGTTCCGCTACCGAACTGTCCTCTGTTTCCGATTCGAAAAAGATTTCCGTTTCCTCTTCATCCACAATACCATCTGCCTGCATTTCCGTTGTCTGGGAATTATGACGGGTACTGGCGCACCCGCCTAACACCAGCGTGAGGAACAACATACAGGGGAAAAGATATGTGCCATTTCTCATTTCCGCCTCCCGCTATTTGCCTTTTACTGCATATACCAACCGGATGCCATCGCCTTTCAGCCGCTCTACATTCTTGAGCTGAAAAACTGCCGGATCACTCGGTGGAAGCATTATTGATTTTTCAAACACTGTTACGGAATCTGGATTTCCATCCGCAGCCGGGGCAATCAAAAAACTTAATTCATCCACTGCACCCTGCTGCAAAAATGTCCAGTTAATTGTGCCTCCGCCACAGATCAGCAACGTATTGATTCCAAATAATTGATATAACTTTTCTGAAGCCAGTTTGCTGTCCAACATTTCCGAACCTGCCAAAATGTAAGACACACCACACCCACGAAGATAAGCCCGATAAGCTGCCGGCGTCTGTTCTGTCAGGATTTCAATTACATGAGCGTCGGGCCTTCCTGCTTTGTGGAAGATTCCTGATTCCCAACCGATTTCTCCCTGCGTATCCACGGAAACATAATAAAGCGGCGCATGATTATCTGCTACAAAGTCGCCGTCAGGAACCTCTGCCGCCGGATCAAGCTCCGGCTTTCGCCCTCCGGTAAATTCCTTTGTTGTCACTGTTCCATAAAGCCAGGCATCAGCCTGATATTCAGAACGGATACGAGCATATTCTTCACTTACTGCCCAGACCGCTTCCGTTCCCATAAAAGCCCCTGTAATTTTCCCATCCAGAGCACTTAATATATGACATACTGTATATGGTCGTTTCATGTACTTATCCTCCAATCAATCCTAATTCTGAAAGCCCCCCGTCAATCTGGCTCGTTCCACTAATTCGCCTTTCTCCGTATACCGCCAGTTTTTTCGCTGATTGCATTTGCAACATTTCTCGTTATGCCAGAATAGGAAAAATAAGCAACCAGCACTTTTATATCAGATTGCGAAAGGATTTCCTCTCGTAATTCTTCTATCTGCGAATCATTAAGCGAAGCTTCAAAGCAGCACCTCCTTATAGACACTCCATCAGAATCTGATAAATTTCCTCCCGGTCAAGCTCACGAGGATTACACTTGATAATGTTGCAGGTATCCGCAATCTGCCGCAGGACCTCAGGCGTGATTTCCACCGTAGATTTAAGCTGATTCATTTTCTTGTAATCGATTATATTTTACGATAGTAACTATCGGTCAATAGTTTATTTTTATTTCTTTATGAATATTTTGTGAAGTACATACAGGAGGCAGGAATGATATATACGATGATGCAGGTCTGCCGAGAACTGGATATGACCTATCAGACCTTAAAATTCTATTGCAATGAAAGATTAATCCCCAACGTCAAAAGGAATCATAACAACCGCCGGATATTCGATGTAAAATGGATTAAAGATCTTACCTGTCTAAAGAAATGTGGTATGAGTATCCAGGAGATGAAAGAATATCTGAATTTGTGCCTGGAAGGTGAATCCACCATTATACCCCGGAAAGAAATGCTGTCAAAAAACAGGAAGAACTACTTATCCCTATTAAAGAATTGCAGGACTGTGTTGCCTATATTGATTGGAAACAGAATTTCTATAATGAAATACGTTCCGGTGCCCGCCCGTATGTAAGCAATCTGATCCGGACAGAAGAATAAAAAGCAACCGTGTATCTATGATAGGAATACATGATACACGGTTATTTTTTTAACTAATTCTTACTGGGAAAGCATCTCCTGTCTCAAATTTTTCAGCCACTTTTTTCAGATAAGACTTTATTGGAAGATGCTGCGGGCACGCTTTTTCACATTGCCCACAGCCAACACATTCACTGCCCTTCCCGTAATTTACCCCCAGATTAAAATAATATGCTTTGTGGCTTGAAGCATTTCCCTGCATCTGCATAATATTATTATAAAGAGAAAAATACTGTGGAATGGCAATGTTTTTCGGACATCCATGCGTGCAATAACCACAGCCTGTACATGAAATTTCTGTCCTGGAATTAATCATATCCGCCACTTTCCAGATAATTTCATATTCTTTTTCATCCAGAGGCTCGAACTCTGCAAAAATTCTTGTATTATCTTCCACCTGTGCCATAGCATTCATCCCACTCAGCACACGGAAAACCCCTTTCTGACTGGCAGCAAAGCGCATTGCCCAGCTTGCAGCCGTTGCATCCGGTTGATAATCTTTCATCAATTTTTCCACATCTTCAGGAACATTCGCAAGCAGACCACCCTTGCACGGTTCCATCACTGTAACCGGCTTATTATGCTTATTTGCAATTTCCAAACATTTACGTGACTGGACATTTGGCTGTTCCCAGTCCAGATAATTAATCTGCAGTTGTACAAAATCCAAATACTCTCCATACCCGCTTAAAATTTCGTCCAGTAATTCCGGAGTATCATGAAATGACATTCCAATTTCATGAATCCTTCCTTCTTCTTTTTTTCTCTGTACAAAATCAAATACCTGATATTTGCAACATTTTGAATATACATTTTGCCCCATATTATGAAGCAGATAAAAATCGAAATACTTTACCCCACAATTATCCAGTTGTTCCTGAAAAATAGTTTCCAGATCCTGCTCGTCTTTAAAATCACGAAGAGGTAACTTTGTAGCAAGCTGAAATTGATCTCTCGGATACCTCTCTATCAATGCCTTCCTTACAGCTTCTTCTGCATGATACCCGTGATAAGTATAAGCTACGTCAAAATAAGTAAATCCTTTTTTCAAGTATGCATCAAAAAGCTTCTCAATTTTTTCAAAATTAAAAGAAGTATTATCTTCGGAATCCAGCAAAGGCATTCTCATACATCCAAATCCCAGTTTCTTTTCCTGTATTAAATCCATACTCTTTTCCTTTCATTCCTATCACATTTGTATTATTCTTGTAAAAAGAGTATATCATCCGATTGCTACTACCGGTCAATACCTTTAAAATAATTTAATTTTTCTGATTTAGATATGACTCTATAACCAATATATCCTGATGCGATTCCCACGAAAACACCACCCAAAACATCTGTTGGATAATGCACATACAGGTACAACCTCGAAAATGCCATTAAAACTGCCAATAACAAAGATTGTCGTTCCGCAGGCAGTAAGAGCAATCCCCATAATAATTACCAGCAAAATAGTCATGCTTTTTTCATAAAATGTCTCCTTTATTCCATCAATCCATTTTCATTCAGGTACGTGATAATCGCATCGGTATCATCTGCATTTACAAACAGCCCGTCATGTACATTGGCGTTGCCTGCACACCCACGGACAAACTCCATGGATTCTTCAAACTGTTCTTCATTCATAGAAGCAGACTGGGAGAATGGGTAAACGTCAATTCCGGTCAGGTCATAATGTTCCAGAAATGTGCCAATAATCATAGGGGCTGTATGCCACCAAATGGGATAACCCACCAGAATCCGGCTATACTCCGAAATGTTTTCCGGCAGATTCGCAATTTCCGGCCGTGCATTGTTATCCTTTTCCTCCTGTGCGACCTCAGTTGTTTCTGTATAATCCGTTGGGTAAGCATCCACAGGGATAATCTCATAGATCGTACCACCGGTCTGCTCCTGGATCGTTGTTGCCATCTTTTCCGTATTGCCGGAAGAAGACCATGAGAAATACACTACCAATGTTTTCCCATCTTTGTCATTTCCTGCTTCCGGCACATCAGAAGGCTCTGTGCCTTCTTCTGCTGTCTGAATCTGGCTATTTTCAGAACTCTCTTCCCGGCTATTGTCGGTACCGCTTTGTCTGTTGTCAACGCCACTGACATAATCAGTGCCACAGGCGGCAAGAGAAAACATCAGCATGATACTCATAAATAAAGCAATCCATCTTTTCATCATTGAATCATCCTTTCTTTTTCATATCTTGGAATACGCTCCAGGCAGATCAAAAGCCCTTACAAAACCAAGGAGCCGGATCCCATAGTTCCACCGTGAGAGGCAACATTTCAGCCATTCCGAACCAGCCCTGCCAACATATCAATGACTGCCGGATCCCGATGGTCAAAGAATGCACTGCAGTTTGTATCCAACGCAGCAATCAGTTCCATATCTGCGTCCGACAATTCAAAATCAAATACCTGGATATTCTGCTCCATCCGTTCTTTTTTTACGCTCTTGGGAATACATACGATCCCTCTCTGAATCTGCCAGCGCAGCACTACCTGAGCCACGCTTTTTCCATATTTTTCTCCAATCCCTTTAAGAACCGGATTTCCAAACAGGTTTCCCCGTCCCTCTGCAAAGGGGGCCCAGCTTTCCATCTGTACCCCTTTTTCCTCCATGACCTCCTGTGCCTTTTTCTGTTGGAAGAAAATATTTGTTTCCACCTGGTTGACCGCAGGAGCCACTTCATTGAAGGCGACCAGATCTGCCAGCCGATCCGGATAAAAGCTGCATACACCAATCGCACGAATTTTTCCCTCTTTATAGAGTTCCGTCATGGCACGCCACGCACCGTAATAATCATTCATGGGCTGATGGATGAGATAGAGATCCAGGTAATCCAGCCCCAGCTTATCCATGGATTTTTGAAAAGCTTTTCTGGCTCCCTCGTAGCTGGTATCTGAAATCCATAATTTCGTTGTAATAAATAATTCTTCCCTTGGAACCTTACAGCGCCGTACCGCACGCCCCACTGCTTCTTCATTGCCATAGGAAGCCGCCGTATCGATCAGACGGTATCCCACGGAAATTGCATCCGCCACTGCCTGTTCACATTCCTTTGGGTCTTTGATCTGATAAACACCAAATCCTAAAATCGGCATTTTTACTCCATTGTTCAAAGTTACATATTCCATTCTCAATCCTCCATTTGCTTTTCCCAAAATGCCACTGCATCGTTGATCCATCCCTCAGCCACCGTTCCCGTTCCTAATCCGAACCCATGGGAAAGCCCCTCATAGGAATGAAATTCCGTGGGAATTCCCAGGGCATCCATTGCTTCAAGCCTTGCCTGCATCGTGCGCCAGCTTGCAATTCCGTCATTCGTGCCTACACAAGCATAAGTCGGCGGATCATCCTTGCCATATTCGCTATGCCCGGTATACTGGATCACAGCCGCTCCCGGTCCCGGCAGGACATCACCGCCAAACGCTGCCGTCCCGTAGGAACCAAGGTATGCTGCCATTCTTCCCCCGGCAGAGCCGCCCCACAGGGAATAATAATCCATATCCACTTCCAATTCCTCTGCATGTTCAAAAATAAAACTGATGGCTCTTGCCAGATCCTCGCAGGCTGTCTGTACGCCGGGACGGTAAATCAATGCAAAAGCATTGTACCCCATCTTTGATAATTCCAATGCATGGGGAAAGCTGTCATGCATAGCGCCTACATAAGCAAATCCCCCGCCTGCATTGCAGACGGCAAACTTTTCACCTGGAGTTCCTTTAAAAAAGAACAATCCGGTATCCTCCTTTGCCGGATCGGCCGCCTTTTCTTCCTCTGTATAAATATCATAAAAAATGGTATCGCCTGCCTCGGCATGGGATTTCATGTAATTTGCAATCTCTACGGTTTTATCCGGGTCAATATTGTTATACCAGGTAAGCTTTAAGTCCCCCAGTGTACTCCCGCTGTAATATCCGCTGTCCACCGGAAAGATCAACCTGCCATAATTCCCAAATACCGGATCTGATAAAACCTCTGTTATTTTTGTATCGATAAAATACCCTTCCTTTGATGTCTGCGTTTGTGTTTCTGATTTTTCCATCTGTAAGCCTTCCTCCAAAACTGTCCCTGATTCTTCTGCTCTATCTGAACCGAAATCCCTGTTGCTTTCTGAATCACTGCCCCTGCCGCACCCAATCAAAGAAACCTGAATTCCAATCAACAAAACAGCCATCAAAATTTTCCGCATACTTCTTCACCAGCCTTTCTACAAAACAGTATAAAAAAAATGAGACTTCAAAAGAAGTCTCGATTTGTTCATCAGTTTATACGAAAAGGTTATAGCTCATAGCATTAGTTCCTGAGCTGCCATCCGGGCTGCTGACAGAAAACGTTTTACTGTCTCCGTTGGTTTTGGAGAATGAAGCAGGCCATACGGAATGCTATACCCCCATTCCACAGGTATCACCTTTAAAAGTGGATGCACATTTGCCCACCCATGAATTGCCAAAAGTACATCATTACTATGTTCACAGCGATTAAAAATGTTTGTGTCATAAAATTCAAAATCCACAATATGTATCTGATTATGGTTCTGCAAAATATCGTCCCTCAATTCATCCACATGACGGCTCCAGCCACGGCGCATCAGAAGCAGATCCTCACCATATAGATCCTGAAGCTTCAATTTGTCCTTTCCGGCAAGGGGATGGTGGATAGATACTGCACAACAGAAAGCCTCCTGGGTTAGCGGAAGACCCGCACAGGAACGAAGATCCAGCATTGTTTCATCAAAAATGCCACCAACCACATCAATTTTTCTTCCCAGGTTAGCCAGAATCTCTCTGGCATTTTCCGGAGTGTTTTCAAATGGAACGATTTCAAATTTAATGTCCGGGCAGCGTTCCTGAATCTTCGGCCACAACTGCATCAGAAGCTGGGCTGGTGTCATGGGAGAGTTTCCAATGCGGACTACATTCACATCCTCCTGCATGGCATTTTTCGCCCGCATTACAGAATCCTTACAGTATTGGATGATGTATTTGGTATCCTGATATAGTGATTTTCCTGCCTTTGTCAAGATCAGCCCGCGATGTGTCCGTTCAAACAGCTTCACATCCAACGAATTTTCTAACAGATTGATCTGCTTAATGACAGCAGTCGGTGTGATATAAGCTTCCTCTGCTGCCTTATTAAAGCTTCCTGCGTCCGCTACCCGCAAAAAAGTCTCAAGCTGTGGATTGTACACCGCTTGCACCACCTTTCTTAAATCATAAGTTTTTCAGCTTCTCTGGAAATCATCCATGGACGGCCACACAATCATACGCATATCCATAAAAGATCAATTATATTTTATGAGTTGCCCGACAAATGGACAACCAATAGCACTTTGAAAACTTAACACATGAA
>UQAW01000084.1 GCA_900539175.1 uncultured Lachnospiraceae bacterium | reverse complement strand
CATGCGGCGAGTCATGGACATTGGACGGGCAAGCCGGTATGAGTAAGTAGGGCGACAGCCCGGATTACGAATACTGGCGGCAGATGCGGGAGTGCATAGCACGGAGCATCTGACTTTCATAAGAAGTAGTTTTCACTACGTTTCAGTTGATATTTGTATGATATCATTTTAATATCATATTGTCAATATTTTTGTAACAATCATGATATCAGAACCAAAAGTTATACGTTTCATGCTTGCATGAAAAAGCATGACTTTGGCAAATATTTCAGGTTATTGGAACGCAAAAAAGCCATCGCATTTTCAAATGTGAAAAATTGACAGCTTTTGCATTTCCTCTTAAGTTTTTTCATTCACAAAATAATGGACCTGAGGGGAATCGAACCCCTGTCCGAAAGCCTCTCCATTCAGGCATCTCCCATCACAGTCACTGTTTTAACATTCCCTTGGTCCCACGCCCGGTGACAGGCTTACGACTTCAGTAGCTTCATAAATTCTTCCATACCCGCAAAGCTTAAGGTACGAAGTTCCCCACGGAATTTGATGCCAGAGTTTTAGATGTGGGAATCTAAAGTCTGACAGCTGCCATTAGGCAGCACACAAAACGTTTTCGTCTGCGTTTAAATTTAATTTCCAGGTTGGTGACGCGGTCCCAGAGCCGCGGATGGCTTCCCAAACTTTAAAACCCCCGTCGAAACCAGTACAAGCCCGAATCTGATCTATTCGATATTGCAACCGGTGCAGACAAGCAGATGCATTTCAGCAGAACTTACTCTTTCCAGCATCCTTGGTTTTGTTTGTTACATGGATAGTATAACAGTTGTGCAATCAGAAGTCAATCACAATTTTGTTCTTCTTTAATATAGATTTTTCACTTTGAAATCCCGCTCTGCTTCCCGGCGCATATCCTTCTTTGCGATATCCTGACGCTTATCGTATAACTTCTTACCTCTCGCAAGCCCTACCTCTACTTTAACCAGAGACTTATTAAAATATACCTGAAGCGGAACCAGTGTATAGCCCTTCTCCGTGATTTTTCCCTGCAGTTTCAGTATTTCATTTTTGTGCATCAAAAGTTTCTTCACACGAAGGGGATCCTTATTAAAAATATTCCCCTTCTCATACGGACTGATATGCATACCATAGATAAATACTTCGCCATGTTCAATTCGGATAAATGACTCCTTAACACTGCATTTCCCCATACGCAGGGACTTCACCTCCGTACCGTGAAGTGCAATCCCTGCCTCATACTTTTCCTCGATAAAATAGTCATGATATGCCTTCTTATTGTTGGCAATCATACGGCTTCCTTTTTCCTTACTCATCCTCTTCTCCCATCTCTTCCAATACGAAATCTATGGTCTTATTACCAAGATCCACATCTGCTGTTCTGACACATACCTTATCTCCAAGGCGATAAGTCTTTCCGGTCATTTCACCGATCATCTGATAGTTCTCCTGATCAAACACATAATAATCATCCCGAAGGGTATTTACATGTACCAGACCTTCCACAGTATTCGGCAATTCCACATAGATTCCCCATCCGGTAACACCGGAAACAACCCCATCGAATGTTTCTCCAATATGATATTGCATGTATTCCGCCATCTTCATCTTATCCGTCTCGCGTTCTGCTTCTTCAGCGCGGCGCTCTGTGGCAGAAGTCTGCCTTGCCACCTCTTCCAGAATTGACACATAATATTCTTTTTTCTGGTCATTCATCCGTCCGCGCAGATCATCTTTGATGATCCTGTGAATCTGCAGATCCGGATAACGCCGGATCGGAGAGGTAAAATGACAGTAATACTTGGCAGCCAGCCCAAAGTGCCCGCTACATCCGGTTGTATAACGTGCCTGTTTCATAGAACGAAGAAGCAGTCTGCTGATCAAAGGTTCCATCGGTGAACCTTCAATTGCGGACAGGATTTCCTGCACTTCCTTCGGTGTGATCTCTTCCATACTCTTGCTCACAGAAATCCCCTGATTTCTGATAAAAGACAGCACGCCTTCCATCTTATCCATATCCGGATTCTCATGCGTCCGGTACAGGAACGGAATTTCCTTTCTGCAATATTCTTTTGCCACAGTCTCATTTGCCAGAAGCATAAAATCCTCAATCAGATTCGTGGCAGCATTGTGTTCATACGCTTTAATATCAATTGGTTTTCCCCTGTCATTTAAGATAATTTTACTCTCGGGGAATTCAAAATCGATGGCTCCCCGGTTGCTGCGGTTTGCCCGGAGAAGATCTGACAACTGCTTCATCATCCGAAACATCGGCACAAGATCGCGGTATTCCACAATCAATTCCTCATCTTCCTCTGTCAGAATCTTATTGACATTCGTATAGGACATTCTCCGATCCACATGAATGACCGTCTCTGCAATCTGATGCTTTTTCACCAGACCTTTCTTATCTACCCACATAATACAGGACAGCGCCAGTCTGTCCTCCCCTGCATTTAATGAACAGATTCCATTGGAAAGCTTTTTAGGCAGCATTGGAATCACCCGGTCTACAAGATATACACTGGTTCCCCGCTTTAACGCCTCCCGGTCCAATGCGCTTCCTCCCTGAACATAGTTGCTTACATCAGCGATATGAACACCCAGTTTGTACATGCCGTCTTCCATGGAAACCGACACTGCATCATCCAGATCCTTGGCATCTTCCCCGTCAATCGTGACCATCTGCCATCCGCGCAGATCCAGTCTTCCGTTAAAATCATTTTCCAGCACATGGTCTGGACAACGTTCCGCCTGGTTGATGACTTTTATCGGAAACTCCATCGGAATATCGTAAGCTCTTGCTACAGACAGAACATCAATTCCAGGTTCACCAACCTTTCCCAGAATCTCAACTACTTTTCCTTCCGGACTTTTCTGACTGCTGCCATAACTGCGCATCTGCACAATTACTTTATCTCCGGTAGCTGCATTGTTAATACACTCTTTTGGAATAAAAATATCTTTCGAAATCCTGACATTATCTGCAATCACAAATCCAAAGGAATTGCTTCTCTCAAAGGTTCCAATGACTTCCGTAATGCCGTGAGACAACACACGAACAACTCGTCCTTCCTGCCGTCTCCCACTTTGCTGCGGCAAAAGTACCACCTCTACCTCGTCTCGATGAAAGGCCTCACCCACATATGGCGCCGGAATAAAAATGTCTTCCTCATCTGCCTCTTCCAACTCAACAAACCCAAACCCCTTGGAATGACTGATAAAGGTTCCTCTTTTGCATTCTGCAGGTTCCGGACAGAATGCTGCTCCAGCCCACTCGTCTTTCTCGTTGCGTTTTACATCTTTTTCTTTTCCGCGGTTCTGTTCTTTACGGGAATCTTCACACCCCGCATGCTTATCCGCAGAATTCTTCACCGGGCACTTCTTGTAACGTCCCCTGTGAATCACCATGATTTTCCCCTCCCGCTCCAGTGCCTCCAGAACTTCCTGAAGCTCACTTCTTTTCTGTTTGGGAATCTGAAGCAGGGATGCGATTTCTTTAGCTTTCATTGGAACATAATTCTTATTGCAGATGAAGTCGTAAATCATCTTTTTTCTGTTCTTAAACGCCTGATTACTTTTTCTGTTCAAACTTTTTACCTCGTATATTCACAAAATGCCAATTTTTTCATTCAACGTTCCATCTGCTATGGTGACGTCTGCGTCAGCAGACATATCCGTTTAGAAAAACAAAGACTGTTGCAATCCCTTGCAACAGCCTCTTGCATTAAAAATTCAAATTCAATACAACTGACAACACGATAAACAAAACAGCCATAAGCTTTGTCAGCTTAATCAGTGTGCCTTCTGCGGAACGTCCTTTGTTCTTACCCCAATAGGTATCCGCAACACCGGCGATTGCACCAAGACCCTGCTGTTTTCCTTCCTGCATCAGTACGACCACAAGCAATGCGATACAATCTATTACATACAAAACTGTTAATATCGTTCTTAAGATTACCACGTCTACACCTCCTATAACGAACCTTCAATATCCGATACCGCTACGGATACCGAATCTTTTTATATTCTATCATAGGAGATGGAATAATTCAACAGTTTTTTTTGTATTCTGACACACATCCAAGATAATCTTCAATTCTGAGAAGCTGATTGTATTTTGCATTTCTATCAGAACGACAAGGTGCTCCGGTCTTAATCTGCCCGGCTCCGGTTGCTACAGCCAAATCTGCAATAAAAGAATCTTCCGTCTCTCCCGAACGGTGAGAAATAACTGCGTGATATCCCGCATGTTGTGCCATCTCGACCGCATCCAATGCTTCTGTCAGAGTACCAATCTGATTTACTTTCACAAGAATCGCATTGGCAACGTGCAGATCGATTCCGCAGCGCAATCTCTTGATGTTCGTTACGAAAAGGTCATCTCCCACCAATTGAATCTTATCTCCAAGTTCCTCCGTCATCATCTTCCATCCATCCCAGTCATCTTCATGCAGCCCGTCTTCGATGGACAGAATCGGATACTTATCAGCCAATTCTTTATAATATTCCACCATTTCTCTGGCGTCTCTTTGGACTTCTTCCCCATTCATCTTACTCTCTCCGGGGAAGTAATAGACATTTTTCTCCTCATCGTACAACTCACTTGCAGCCGCATCAATAGCGATTCCAATATCTTCTCCCGGCTTATAGCCTGCCCGTGTCACCGCTTCCACGATCAATGCAAGAATCTCATCCGAATCTTTCACATCAGGGGCAAATCCGCCTTCATCGCCCACCGCAGTGGACAATCCTTTTTCTTTTAACAAATGCTTTAATTCCTGATAAATCTCGGCACAGACCGCCAGTGCCTCACGAAAATTTGCGGCTCCTACAGGCATAATCATAAATTCCTGCAGATCCACTGTATTGTCCGCATGACATCCTCCATTCAGAATATTCATCATGGGAATCGGAAGCCTTTTCGTATGACAGCCCCCAAGATATTGATAAAGCGGAAGCCGCAATGCCGCTGCGGCAGCTCTTGCCACTGCAAGTGAAACCCCCAGAATTGCATTGGCCCCAATATGCTCTTTGTTTGATGTGCCGTCTGCATCCAGAAGAAGCTGATCCACATATGCCTGGTTCAATGCATTTTCTCCCAGAACCGCCTCGGCCAGTTTTGTATTCACATTGTCCACAGCTTTTGTCACTCCCAGTCCTTTGTAACGCTTTTCTCCGTCCCTCAATTCCACTGCTTCAAACTTTCCGGTGGAGGCGCCTGAAGGCACCATAGCGCGTCCCGTATATCCATCTATCCCTATCACTCCTTCACCGACAGTGACTTCAACCTCCACGGTCGGATTTCCTCTGGAGTCCAGTACTTCTCTTGCGTATACCCTGCGAATCGGTAAATAGCGAAACATACATCTACCTCCTGATTTTCTATCTCAACAGCAGACAATTATAAACTGCGTCTGCGCAATCGTCTGCGTTGCATATAGTATCCGCAGTTCAGATTTCTTTATTCAGATTTCGGAGCTCTTTCTTCAATTTCCTTTCTTGATTTATTAGCAAAATCTAATATGATGTTGCGGTCAAAAGGCGCTGGATTCCATATTACTCCACTTTCATCATCCGGTATCCTACACCGATATGAGTCTGGATATACTGCGGAGAATCCGATGACGGCTCCAACTTTTTCCGGAGTGTTGCCATAAAAACACGCAAGGATGCAATATCATTATCCCAGCTTCTCCCCCAAATGTTTTGGGTGATAAAAGTGTGAGTCAATACCTTGCCTACATTCTTTGACAGAAGACACAGCAGCTTATACTCAATAGGTGTCAGATGCAGTTCCTGCCCATCCAGATACGCACATCCGCCGGCATAGTCCACCTTCAATTTCCCGTTGACAAAAACAGAACTGGAAGCCAGCATTTCCGCCGTCATATAGGACAGCCTTCTCTGAGTGACCCGAAGCCGTGCCAATAATTCTTCTACGGAAAAGGGCTTGGTCAGGTAATCGTCAGCCCCCGCATCCAGAGCCTCAATTTTGTCATTGTCCTCGCTGCGGGCGCTGATCACAATGATAGGAAGATTGGACCAGGAACGGATATTCCGGATCACCTGTACTCCGTCTATATCCGGCAGTCCAAGATCCAGCAGGACAATATCCGGATTATGGGAAGACGCCTCCAGGATTGCAGTTTCCCCATTCGCGGCTACCAGATATCGGTAATCGTTTGTCTTTAATGTTGTTGTGACCAGGTTGCGGACAGGAGGATCATCCTCCACAACTAAAATTAATGGTTTATTCACGTAATTCAACCTCCCCAGCAGGTAATGTAAATGTAAAAACTGTGCCTTTCGGATGATTATCTGCCACCCAGATTGTTCCTCCATGGGCTGTGACAATGGATTTACAAAGTGAAAGGCCCAAACCAATGCTTCTGCGGCTGTCAGCAATTTTATTGGCTCCACTGTAAAACATCTCAAAAATATGTAGCTTTTGATCATCAGGAATTCCGGGACCATTATCAGAAATAGAAACGACGACTTGCCGTTTCTCTGTGTTCTTCTCTGTATGAACCTCAATCACAGACCCAACCGACGTATACTTGATGGCATTATCCACCAAATTAATAATGACCTGGACAATCAGTTTGGCATCAATGCTTGCAAGGAGCAGTTCTTCAGAAGAAGTGATATGGATCGTATGTTCCTTACTTTTACGATTGATATGGCGCAGAGCTTCTGCAATCACCTCATCCATCAATTCCACAGATTGTATCAAGTTAACCTGACCGCCTTCAATTCTGGTAATAGCCAACAAGTTTTCAACCAAATTGATCAACCACATGGAATCATCGTATATGTCTGTAAAAGTCCTCTTCCTCGTGTTATCGTCCATCTTCTGATAGTTAGCCAATAGGTTGTCGGCGTTTCCGGAAATGGAAGTCAACGGTGTACGCAAATCATGCGAGATGGCTCGCAGCAGATTCGCACGAAGCTGTTCATTTTTAGCCAGAATCGCAGCTTCTTCTTTTTCGCGAGCATTTTTGATATTTTCCAATGCCAGGGCACATTCACCGAGAATAGACAACAGGACACTGTTTTCAAAGGAATCCAGCGGAACTTCATTCATTGCAATACCCACAACACCGTAGACCTGTTGATTTACCCTGATCGCCAAATACAGGCATTTGGCACCGGATAAGGTGTCGGTACCGGCTCCGGCATGCTTGTTGTTTTGGAGCACCCATGCCGCAACTACTTCTTCATTTTCAGAAACCAACTCGCACTGGTCACTGTCTGGTATCCGGAAAATGCTGGGGACGTCAAGTTTCTCTCCATCCGCCAAGTAAACTACAATGTCTCTTTTCAGCAATTTCAAGAGTTGTCCTGCGGTAGCCTTTACAACAGATTGCTCATCCGTCTCCTTTTGGAGAAGCTGGTTTGTCTCAAACAGAAGCTTCGTCCGATATGCCGCACCGGCAGATTGCTTTGCATTATCTTTCAAACGGGTGGCAAGCGATCCTGTCAGAAGCGCAACCATAAACATGATCGGAAAGGTCACCAAATAATTGGGGTCGCTAAAGTGAAAGGTAAAGCGCGGTACGGTAAAGAAGAAATTAAATACAAGCACATTTACAATGGAGACAGTTACCCCCCAAAAGCGATTCGTTGTGATGACCGAAATGACCAAAACACAAAAAATGTATACGGACACGATATTGGCTTCTGAAAAACCCAGCGTATAAAACGCATATCCGATCAGGGTTGCAGCCAGCAAAGCGATCATACTCTTTGCCGCATCACGAACCGGCATAGCAGTTACATGGAGTGCTTTATTCGTCCGCTTCCGGCAGACGTTTCCGCTACTGGCATCCGGTATCACATGAATATCCAGATTAGGGGCATTGGCAATCAGGCGTTCTGTCAAAGTCGGCTTGCTGAATATGCTTTTTCTGGTAGCTGTACTCCGCCCGATTACAATTTCAGAGACACCGGAAAGCCTTGCAAACTCTGCAATCTGATAAGGAACATCCTCGCCATAGCTGGTTTCTATATGTGCGCCAAGCTGCTGTGCCAGCCGCATGTTCTCCCTCAGCCGCTTCTTATCCTCTTCATTCATTCCGGCAGTTGTAGGCGTCTCCACAAAAAGGGCAGTAAAACTCCCACGAAACGCCCTTGCCATCCTTGCAGCAGTACGGATAATCTTCGCGTTGGAAGGGGAAGAAGAAAGACACACCAAAATATGCTCATCAGTATGGTAATTGCTCCGGCTCTGGATTCTGGCATTTTCCGTCAACAGATTGACCCGGTCCGCACAGCGCCGCAGAGCAATTTCACGCAAAGCAGTCAGATTTTCTACGGTAAAAAAACTGACTGCTGCACGTTCCGCATGATCTTCCCGATAAACCTTTCCGCTTGCCATGCGCTCCAGCAGTTCCGCCGGTTCAATATCCACCAACTCCACCTGATCCGCCTGATCAAAAACAGAATCCGGTATACGCTCTTGTACCAGACCTCCGGTAATAGAAGCAACGGTATCGTTCAGGCTTTCAATATGCTGAACATTGACTGTCGTGTAAACATTGATTCCGGCATTCAACAGTTCCTGTACATCCTGATAACGCTTGGCATGCCGACTGCCCTCCGCATTGGTATGAGCCAGTTCGTCCACCAAAATCAACTGTGGCTTCTGTTTCAACGCACTATCAATATCAAACTCCCGAAAGGTCCTCCCCCCGTAAAGCACCTGTTTCGCAGGAAGCTGCTCCAAACCGCCCAACAATGCTGCTATTTGAGGTCTGAAATGGGCTTCTACGTATCCTGCAACCACATCAACACCACGTTCTTTTGCCTGATGCGCCGCCTGTAACATGGCATAAGTTTTTCCAACACCGGCGGCGTAACCGAAGAAGATCTTCAACTTGCCCCGTTTTCCATTTAATGTATCATTTCGGATCGCTCTCAGAAACTGATCCGGATTTTGACTTAGTATTTCCATTTACCTTCCCCTTTACTTGCCATTTCATTATATCACGCTGCACCGGTAATTTCTATTTTTGCGGTTCTTTCGCAGCAAGTTCACCTTCCAGACATTCAATAAAGCAACGGACATAAGAGTTTCTTGTTTCTCCAATCCATAAAACATTTTGTATAATATGTCCATTGGCAATTGGTTCAATAGTCAGGCCAACATATTTCATCATAACAGGAGTGTAACTTAGCATAACCTTCTTACTATTATAATATGTGCGGGCAGGAAAATCAGCATTCTCCGGCAAAAAAATCACATTCACTTTGTTGACGGAAAGTCCTTTTATCAATTCTTCCTCTGACCCATAGAAGAGACGGACAGAAGCACCAGGACATATTTTAGAATACTGCTCCAGAACATTAGTCATACTGTCCGCAACAGTTGGATTACAAAAACCAAGCTGCAAGGTATTCTCTCCGGATTGAGGCTGTAATTTCTGTGTATGATAGTTATTTTCAAGAAAGCGATCCAGTCTTTCTATAAGAAACCAGCCAAACACAACTGCTGCTGCCACAACCGCAAATAATAACACATCCTGCATATTTTCACCTCCTGAACTCAGATAGGACTTTTTATATGTGAAAACATTTCTGAATATCTTTGTTTCGCCCCAATACCAGCATTGTGCTCCTGGATTCCAGTATCATATCGGGGGAGACAGAGAGCTCCAGCTTTCCGTTTTTCTTAATTCCCATAATGTTAATGCTGTATTTTTTACGAATATCAATTTGTCCAATGGTTCGACCTGTCCAATTTTCCGGAACCGGCATTTCGAATATGGCATGTTCTTCGTCCAGCTCTATGTAATCTAAAATATGATCGGCACTGTATCGGATGGCGGTCCATTTGGCAAGCTGTTTTTCGGGATAGACCACCTCGTCTGCTCCGTTGCGCAGAAGAAACTTTGCCTGCACATCTCTGGCCGCCCTTGATACAACCAGTTTTGCACCAAGTTCTTTAAGCAGAGAAGTAGTTTCCAAAGAACTTTGAAAATCATTTCCAATGGCTACAATGCAGACATCATAATTGCGGATTCCAAGAGATTCCAGAAAAGCGTTGTTTGTGCTGTCGCCAATCTGCGCATTTGTTACATATGGTAATACGGCGTCCACCCGTTCCTCCACATGATCTATTGCCATTACCTGATGATTTAATTCACTTAAATGTAAAGCAATATGCCGCCCAAATCTTCCCAGACCGATTAAAAGTATTGATTTCATAGCATCGTTTCCTCCTTTTATCCAACCGTTATCTTTTCTTGCGGAAGCTTTGCTGCCTGTTTTTGTGTGCCGGACAGAGCGGCAAAAATCAGCGTCAATCCTCCAACTCTGCCGAAGAACATAAGCAGGATCAGAATCAATCGGGACAGTATGCCCAAGCCTGGCGTAATTCCCAAAGACAGGCCAACTGTTCCTACCGCAGAAGCAGTTTCAAACAGGCAGGCAAGTATAGGAAGTCCTTCTGTCATACTAATCACCAGCCCGCCAAAGAAAAGCAGTACAAGGTACATCAACAGAATAGTTGCCGCGTTTTTGATCACGCTATTATCAATTCGCCGCCCAAAAAAGTGGGTGTATTCCTTTCTGCGAAATGTTGAGAGCGCCGTTGCAAACAGTACCGCAACTGTGGTGGTTTTTATTCCGCCTGCGGTGGAACCCGGGCTGCCGCCAACCAGCATCAGCAGAATGATCATGCATTGTCCCGCCTCCTGCATAGCAGTCAAATCTACCGTATTGAACCCTGCTGTTCTTGGCGTTGCAGACTGAAAAAGCGAACTTAAAATCCGCTCGCCGGGTGTAAAAGCAGCAAATTCAAAAAAGTAAAAATAAATTGCCGGAACAATCAACAAAATAGCCGTCGTACAGAGAATCACCTTGCTTTGCATCCTATATTTATGTAAGTGTAATCTGTTCATCCAAAAATCATCCCAAGTCAGGAAACCGATGCCACCAACCACAATTAAAGCCATAATGGTCAGATTAATTACCGGTTCTGCAACATAGCTGGTCAAAGAAGAAAAGGCTTCTTTTGTCCCCATCAGGTCAAAACCAGCATTACAGAAGGCTGATACGGAATGGAACAACGCCATCCAAAGACCCTTGATTCCAAAGTCCCGGCAAAATACAGGAGCCATAATGGCTGCACCCAACGTTTCAATTAGCAGCGTTGTCTTTACAATAAAATTGGTCAACCGAACGATTCCTCCAACCTTTGGTGCGGAAACGGCTTCCTGCATAGTACTGCGCTGCATCAAGGAAATTTTTCGACCGGAGACCCTTGCAAAACAAGCAGCTACGGTAATTACGCCCATTCCGCCAATCTGGATCAGAAGCAGAATCACAAACTGCCCAAATACAGACCAGTAAGCAGCAGTATCATGCAGTACAAGTCCTGTAACACAGACCGCAGAGGTAGAGGTAAATAAGGCATCTAAAAACGGCGTTACACTTCCTTCACGGCTGGAAAGTGGCAGCATTAGGAAAATAGTTCCCAGCAGAATCACGCCAGAAAAACCAAGGACAATGATTTGAAAAGATGTCAGTTTTTTCTTTTTATTATAAAACGCTCTCATGCACATGATACTCCTTTATACTTCTTTACTTAATCTTTATCATACGACCCATCTGATAAAGATAGGAAAAGGATATCCGTTCCCGCATTAAGATAGCATAAAGATGACAGATGAATTTACTGTGAAATTTTGAGTAGAAAAATTAAAAAGCCCGAAGCCGGGCAATTTCAATACTCCAATCTCATACTTCGCATAAATATCTTCTTGTTTCTTATAAATATTCTGACTATTTAACTTTTTTTATATTATTTTTATTTTATGTATTGACACTTTCTTAATTATCTGTTATATTATATTTAACAAAAACACAGGAGGTACAGTCCACCGAAAACGTAAAGAATAAACTTATAATTTGAGAAAGAGAGGTACGGACCACCAAAAACATGAATGATCAACCAATATAAGAGCCATTCGATAAATATCAACTTATCGAATGGCTCTTATATTGTTCTGATTTCATATACTGTGATTCTATGATGTTGAAAACAAGAGATACCTTCCACATATGATACACAGATTACTATAAAATTTTCTATCTCTTAATTAACAGAGATGCACCGGTCATCTCCTTTGGCTGTTCCATACCCATCAACTCAATCAGAGTTGGGATAATATCTGCCAACTTGCCGCCTTCTCTTAAACCATAAGAAGGATCTGCATTCACAAGAATAAATGGTACCGGGTTTGTAGTGTGAGCAGTAAATGGTTCTCCGGTTTCGTAGTCTACCAACTGCTCTGCATTTCCGTGGTCTGCACAGATAAACATCTGTCCGTCCACTTCCTTCAAGGCATCCACTGCACGTCCCACACAAGCATCTACTGCTTCAATCGCACGGATTGCCGCCGGCTCCACACCTGTATGTCCAACCATATCCGGATTTGCGAAATTGATAATAATCACATCATACTTCTGGGATTTGATAGCCTCTACCAACTTATCACAAACTGCAGGAGCACTCATCTCCGGCTGCAGGTCATACGTAGCAACCTTCGGAGATTTTACAAGAATTCTGTCCTCTCCCTTATTCGGTTCCTCAACACCGCCGTTAAAGAAGAACGTGACGTGTGCATATTTTTCTGTCTCCGCAATACGTGCCTGAGTCATATTGTTATCAGCGAGGAACTGTCCGAAGGTATTTGTGATTTCTTCTTTCTTGAAAGCAACCAGCTTGTTCGGAATCGTCTCATCATAATCCGTAAAACATACATACGTAAGGTCCAGACATTTTTCCCTCTCAAATCCTGCGAACTCCGGATCACAGAATGCTCTGGTGATCTCTCTTGCACGATCCGGACGGAAATTAAAGAAAATTACAGAATCCTTATCCTGGATTGTTGCAACCGGTTTGCCGTCTTTCTCGATAACGGTAGGAAGCACAAACTCATCGGTCTTGCCATCATCATAAGAAGCCTGAACAGCTGCCGCCGCATCCGTTCCCTTTACGCCCACGCCTTTTGTCAATGCCTGATAAGCCATCTCCACACGATCCCAACGATTATCTCTGTCCATCGCATAATAACGTCCGGAAACCACTCCAATCTCACCTACACCAAGCTCCTTCATCTTTGCTGTAAGCTCCTCAATATATCCTTTTCCGGAAGCCGGAGGCGTATCACGACCATCCAGGAAGCAGTGTACATACACCTTTTCCAGTCCTTCACGCTTAGCCAGCTCCAACAATCCGTACAGATGTGTGATATGACTATGCACACCGCCATCTGACAACAGACCAAACATATGCAGCGAACTGTTATTCTCTTTCGCATTCTTTACTGCAGCAAGAAGCTCCGGATTTTCAAAGAAGTCACCGTCCTCAATCGCCTTTGTAATTCTGGTCAACTCCTGATACACGATACGTCCCGCACCCATGTTCAGATGTCCTACCTCTGAATTTCCCATCTGACCATCCGGAAGTCCCACTGCAAGTCCACTTGCCTGCCCCTGCACATAAGGACACTGACTCATCAACTGATCCATCACCGGTGTCTTAGCCTCACATACCGCATTGTGATCACAATTCTGATTCAGACCATATCCATCGAGAATCATTAAAACGGTTGGTTTTTTACTCATCTTAAATTCTCCTTATTTATTCTTAAAATGATATTTCTTTAACGCTGTTCCATCCGCTATTGTAGCAAAATTTCCCACGCTTTGCAACGCCTTTCCCACCACTTTTGACAATTTTCCGCTTATAAACATGTATCCATTATATATATAATAATAATGAAAGCGTCAAAAAGTATTTTGACGCTTATGATATACGGATTGCTTCGCATTTCATGCTCCCGCAATCCTAAAACAC
>UQAW01000083.1 GCA_900539175.1 uncultured Lachnospiraceae bacterium | reverse complement strand
CAAATGGCTTCATCAGCAGATATACGGCCACTGCACCGCAGCCATATATGGTCAGGACCGGACCGGATACAAATCCACGATTCACCAGCTTACGGTTTTTAATCGATACAAAACTGCTCTCCCAGATCCATCCAAAAAAACTGTAAATCCAAAACCAGCTTACGATATGATACAGATCAAATCCGAGAATTCTCCAGTCCAATATCTGGTTACTCAACATCTGATAATACGCTCCTTTGTCTTTATTTTCTGTTAATTCTATGTTATTATAACACAATAAGGAGCATTGTGCCATGATTGTTAAAAAAAACACACTATTAATTCAAGACGATATCATATCAGAATACCTGAAACAGGAAACAGAGTCACTCTTTTTTGATATTGAAACCACGGGTCTTTTCTGGAAGAAATCCCATCTTTATCTGATTGGCGCCGTATACCATTCGGATGGAGAATGGATCCTTCAGCAATGGTTTCTGGATCACCCCACCGAAGAAGCTCTGCTGCTTCAGGCATTCTCCCATCTTTGTAGCGGGCGAAAAAAAGTGATTCATTACAACGGAAACGGCTTCGATCTTCCCTACCTGCAGCATAAATATACTTTTTATCAACTGGAAAATCCGTTGGTACATATGGAAAGTCTGGACCTATATCGAAAAGTCAAACCTTATCAGAATCTTCTGGAACTTTCCGCTGTCCGTCAGAAGGATATTGAACGATTTCTTCAAATTCAAAGAACCGACTGTTATTCCGGCGGAGAATTAATTCAGGTATACAAAGATTATCTGTCAGACGGCGATGATTCGCTGCTTGGACTTCTGTTACAACATAATCTGGATGACGTACGCGGACTTGTATTTCTGCTTCCGGTGCTTGCATATACAAGAATCGCAGAAGGAGCCTTTATCATTTCCGGAGTTACGTTCCAGGATAGGATTCTCACATTAAATCTTCAGTTGGACGTCCCTATTCCCCGTAAGCTGTCATCAGAAGGAGCACAGGCCCGCATAACGCTTACCGAATCCAGCGGCATCCTGCAGATTTATGGTCAGGCAGGAATTATGAAACACTTTTTCCCAGACTACAAGAATTACTACTACCTTCCTTCAGAGGATCAGGCAGTTCACAAAAGCATCGGTGTGTATGTTGATCCTGAACATCGCGAAAAGGCAAAAGCAGGAAACTGTTACCAGAAAATGGAAGGCTTATTTTTCCCACAGCTTCGGGAACGATTCGAGCCCATCTTCTATCAGGATTACAGGAAACAGCCTGCCTATTTTCAATACAAAGAATCACTTTTACAGAATATGCCTGATTTTCATGCTTATGCATTGGATTTCCTTCAGCAACTATTTTTCCAATAATCCATAACAATACAACATAAAACAAGCATCGGACAAACAAAAATATTGTTCGCCTGATGCTTGTTATCATTCTCAATCTATCCAATTATTCTTCTACTGTATCTTCTGCTTCCTGAGCTGTCTCAAGTGCTTTCACACTTAAAGAGATTTTCTTCTCTTCGCCATTGAAATCTACAACCTTAGCAGTAATAACCTGTCCAACAGTTAATGCATCCGAAGGTTTCTCAACGTGCTCATGAGAAATCTGAGATACATGAAGCAGTGCATCCACGCCTGGCTCCAGTTCTACAAAAGCACCAAAATCTGTCATACGTGCAACTTTTCCTTCTACCACATTGCCAACTGCATACTTCTCATCAGCTGTCAGCCATGGATTCTGATCCTCAAACTTCAGACTGAGTGCAATCTTGTCACCGTTGATATCCTTGATCAGAACTTTGATCGGTTCGCCGACTTTAAAGACCTTCTTCGGATTCTCAACACGTCCCCAGGACATCTCCGAGATATGAAGCAGACCATCTGCTCCGCCCAGATCGATAAAAGCACCGAAATCTGTCACATTCTTGATAGTTCCTTCTACAATGTCACCGGTATTGATTCTTGCAAACAGTTCTTCCTGCAGTTTTGCCTTCTCAGCAACGATTAACTGCTTTCTGTCACCAATGATACGTCTTCTTCTCGGATTAAATTCTGTAATTACAAATTCAATCTCCTGATCTGCATATTTAGACAGATCTTTTTCGTAAGAATCGGATACCAGGCTGGCAGGAATAAAGATTCTCGCCTCATCAATCACAACACTCAAACCGCCGTTGAGTACCTGAGTAACTTTGGCCTTCAGAACCTCATGACTCTCGAAAGCTTCTTCCAGTCTCTTATTGCCCTTCTCAGCAGCCAGTCTCTTGTAAGTCAGGAGCACCTGTCCTTCTCCGTCATTCACCTTTAAGATCTTAACCTCCATCTTATCACCAGGTTTTGCAACTGCCTGGAGGTCAACGCTCTGGTCATTGGAATACTCGCTCTTGGTAAGAATTCCGTCGGCTTTGTATCCGATGTTCAGGATAATTTCATCTTCTTTTACATCGATGACGGTTCCTTCGACTACCTCTCCGTTTCTGATTGTTTTAAATGACTCATCCAACATTTGTTCAAAACTTAATTCTGACATACTTTTGAACCTCCTCAATTATTTTATTTGGGGTGGAAGCCCCTGCTGTAATACCTACATGACGAAATGATTGAAAAGGCTTTGAATCCAAATCAACGAGTGTCTCTATAAAGTAAGTATTTTTACATTCTTCTTTGCAAATCTCGAAAAGCTTCTGGGTATTGGAACTATGCTTCCCTCCAATGACAATCATAGCATCCACCCGTCTGGCTATTTCCTTTGCTTCCGTCTGCCGTTCCTCTGTAGCATTACAGATAGTATTTAAAACACTAATATCATACCTCTTTTTCAAGAATTTTTCAACTAAATCTTTAAATTTGTTGTAATTAAATGTCGTTTGGGACACGACACACACCTTTTTACCGGTCAAGTCCGGCAGATTTTCAAAATCAGCGGTATTTTCAACCACCGAAACCGGTCCGCAGCACCATCCCTTGATTCCTTCCACCTCCGGATGATTGTCATTTCCTACGATGATGATATAAGCGCCCGCTCTGCTTTCACGTTCCACAATTCGGTGAATCTTCTTCACAAATGGACAAGTCGCATCTACAATCTGAAAACCCAGCTCTTCAATTTCCGCTTCCACAGCTCTTCCAACACCGTGAGACCGAAGAATGACGGTCCCTTTATCTGCCTGCAACAGCGCTTTCTTTCCATCCAATACCGTCACACCGCGTTCTTCCAGATCTTGTACCACCTGATCATTATGAATAATCGGACCGTAAGTATAAACCGGCAGACCTCCATGCTCTGCCTGCTCATATACTTGTTCCACGGCTCTTTTGACACCAAAACAAAATCCAGCCGTCTTAGCAACCGTTACTTCCATCAGCAGCACTTCTCCTTATAAATCCTCATAATAGCAGCCACAACCTCATCAATTCCCATGTCCGAGGAATCCACCAACACGGCATCTTCTGCCTGACAAAGAGGCGAGATTGCCCGGTGCATGTCCTGATAATCCCGTTCCTCAATATCTTTCTCTATGATATGAATGTCCGCAGTCTCTCCCTTTTCCTCCAGTTCTTTAGACCGCCGTCCGGCACGGGTATGCACACTGGCCGTCAGATAGATTTTTACCTGAGCATGGGGAAGAACCGCAGAACCAATATCTCTTCCGTCCATAACCACATTCTGTGTCTGTGCAAGCATTTTCTGCAATTCTGTCAGCTTAGACCGGACCGCCGCGTAAACCGCTACTGCGGATGCCGCGTTGCCCACCTCTTCTTTTCGAATCAGAAGGCTGACATCTTCTCCGTTCAAAAGAATTCTCTGTTCACCATCTTCGTACGCAATCATCACCTGAATTTCAGGACAGGCAGCAGATACCGCCGTCTCCTCCTTCACATCAATTCCATTGCGCAGCATGTAAAGTGCTATTGCACGATACATAGCCCCGGTATCCACATAGATAAAAGAAAGTTCTTTTGCCACCTTCTTCGCAATCGTACTTTTTCCGGCTCCTGCCGGACCGTCAATCGCAATATTAATACTCATATTCTTAAGCTCCTCCTGTATCATGTTATGATGTTGGGATGTTTTACGGGTCCTAAAGTCATGCTTTTTCATGCAAGCATGAAACGCATAACCTTTTCCCTGGTATCCTGTTATGAAATCCCCTGTACCGCTGCATAAGCGGTTGACCAGGCAATCTGGAGATTAAAACCTCCGGTCAGTGCGTCCAGATCCAAAACCTCTCCGATCACATGCAGATTCCGCAGCTGCTTTGTCTCCATGGTCGATGGATGAATACTTCTGGTATCAATACCGCCCTGCGTGATAATGGCTTCACCAAATCCCCTTGTCTTCACAATAGTCATGGGAAATGATTTCATCAATCTTATAAATCCCTGACGCTCCTCCCTTGTGATCTCATTGACCTTTTTATCCGGCAAAATTTCTGACAAAGCCAATATGACCGGCACCAGTTTGGAAGGAAAAAGACCGCCGAGGGCATTCTTAAACTGCTTATTTCTGGCCGCTTCAAACTCCCGGATCAACCGCTGATCCAACTGCTCAAAAGTAAGGGCTGGCTTCAGATCTATAGTCGCCTGCAGCGGACCCTCCCCAAGCTTCTTTCCCACAAAAGAGCTGGCAGATAATACAAGCGGTCCGCTGATTCCAAAGTGCGTAAATAAAAGTTCACCGAAACCATTGTAAAGAATTTTTTTCTTATCCCGTATCGTCAGTTCCACATTTCGCAAGGATAACCCCTGCATCATGGGAATATAATCCTCCTTTACAACCAAAGGCACAAGCGCAGGACGAAGGGTTGTAACCGGAATTCCCACCTGTCTGGCCATCTGGTAACCATCCCCGTCAGAACCAGTGACCGGATAGGAACATCCTCCTGTGGCAAGAATCACATGATCTCCGAAGATCTTCTTCCCGTTCTCCAGACAGATTCCAACAATTGATTCATTTTCCTCTAATAATTCCCTGACCCGAGTATTCAGATGAATTGAGACACCCAGTTCTTTCATCCGTCTCTCCATACCGCGGATAATATCAGAACTGTGATCCGATGCCGGAAATGCCCGGTTTCCCCGCTCCACTTTCGTCCGCACACCGAGCCGTTCAAAAAAATCAATTGCCTGTTCATTTGTAAAACTGTAAAATGCACTGTATAAAAATTTAGGATTGGATACTACGTTATGAAAATATTCTTCCATATCACAGGCATTCGTAAAATTACACCGACCTTTTCCGGTAATGAATAATTTTTTACCCAGTTTTTCATTCTTCTCAAAAATTCTGACATGATGTCCCGCTTCCCCGGCGAATACCGCAGCAGCCATTCCTGCAGCCCCGCCGCCTATAATAAGTACTTCAGCCATCGTTGTCCTCCAATTCCGGAAATTTTATCTTCATTTCATCGTCAATATAATTAATCTCGTCATTGCTGTAGACCTGGTATTCATTCCAGATCTGCTCCATCGTCTCAAGTGTGTTCATGACTTCTTTTTGCTTTTTCATACAGAGCGCAACAACAAGTGCATTGATAATACTCAAAGGTGCAACCAGCGAATCTACAATAGATGCCATATCACTTCTGGCGATCAGATTACAGGACGAATACAGGTTCATCGGCGAATGGACACTGTCCGTAAGCGTAATAACTTTAGCATTCCGGTTATTTGCAAATTCCATAGCTTTCAGCGTACGCATCGAATACCTCGGGAAACTGATGCCGATAATCGCATCCTGTTCACTGATTCTGATCATCTGCTCAAAAAGCTCACTTGCACTGCTGGTACGCAATAATCGGACATCCTCAAAGATCAGATTCAGATAAAAACTTAAAAATTGTGCCAATGGGGCACAGCTTCTGATTCCGACAATATAGATTGTCTTTGCCTGCAGCAAGGTATCCACCGCAAGATTAAATGCCTCCCTGTCTGTGTGTTCCAATGTCAGCTTGATTTTTTCAATGTCTGACTGAAGAACATTATCCAGAATTTTTTCCTGAGGCACACGTCCATAAGTCACTTCCATCCGTTGGATGGAATTCAGCCGGTTACGTACCAGCTCCTCCAACGCACGGTGGAACTTAGGAAACCCGTCATACCCAAGCTGTACGGCAAATCGAACAGTGGTGGATTCACTGACCCCCACTTCTGCCCCCAGCTTTGCAGCAGTCATAAATACTGCTTTATCATAATGATCGGTAATAAATTTTGCAAGCCGCTTTTGTCCCTTGCTCAAGGAATGATACTGCTGATTCAGTCTGTTCAGCAGATTATCCGTCTGTTCCATATCCTATAAACCTCTATTCTGATATTTAACTCTCTTGCATTCACTGTCGTGTAATCCATTTCATCCACTCATATTCGTCGTTCATTATACCATATTTCCAAAGAAGTGCAAGAAGAAAAGCAGAGGATAGATTCTCTGCGCGGCAATACCGTATCTCTTTGGAATCTTTCTCTGCTTTTCCATCACTTTATCAATTATACCGGATATGCTCCGTCTTCTTTGTCGGCTGCCTTCGCATCCACTTTGGTTTTCTGTGCATCTCTGTACTTAAAGAAATCGGTAGCAACCTGCGGGAACAGTGCATAGCTTAAAACATCTTCATCCTGCTCTTTGTACTGTGCCATCTCACTTTCCAATGTCTTCAACTCATTCTCAAGAAGATCCGCCGGACGGCAGGTAATCGGTTTCACATCGCCGATACACTTCTTCTGCACCTCAGGATTAAATGGTTTCACCGTCGCGCCGTATTTTCCGCTCAACACATCTTTTGTTTCTTTGGTTACCATCTTATAACGTTCGCCCATGATAACATTAAATACAGCCTGTGTACCGACAATCTGAGAAGACGGTGTTACAAGCGGACACTCACCCAGATCTTTTCTTACTCTCGGCACTTCTTCCAGTACATCATAGAATTTATCCTCTGCATGCTGCTCTTTCAGCTGGCTGGTCAGGTTCGAAAGCATGCCGCCAGGCACCTGATATAACAGAGTCTTAATATTAACACCCAGGTTCTTTGGATTCAGAAGTCCGCTGTCAAGGGCTTCATCCTTAATCGGACGGAAGTAATCAGCGATCTGCGCAAGCAGATTCTGATCATACCCCGTATCAAACGGAGTTCCCTTGAATGTTTCAACCATAACTTCTGTTGCAGGCTGTGAAGTACCCATAGCAAACGGTGAAATTGCACAGTCTACCACATCAACACCTGCTTCAATTGCTTTCATGTAGGTCATAGAAGCAACGCCGGAGGTGTAATGTGTATGAAGCTGGATCGGAAGCTTCGTTGTTTTCTTCAGAGCAGTTACCAACTCTGTTGCCTTATACGGAAGCAGAAGACCTGCCATATCTTTGATACAGATGGAATCTGCACCCATCTGTTCAATCTTTTTCGCCATGGAAGTCCAGTAATCCAGGGTATAAGCATCTCCCAACGTATAGGAAAGCGCTACCTGCGCATGAGCTTTTTCTTTATTTGCTGCTTTTACAGCAGTCTGAAGATTGCGAAGATCATTCATACAGTCAAAAATACGGATGATATCGATGCCGTTTGCTGCTGATTTCTGTACAAAATACTCTACCACATCATCTGCGTAAGGACGATATCCCAGAATGTTCTGTCCGCGGAACAACATCTGCAGTTTTGTATTTTTAAATCCGTCACGCAGTTTGCGAAGTCTCTCCCATGGATCTTCATGCAGGAAACGTAAAGAAGCGTCAAAAGTAGCTCCGCCCCAGCACTCTACTGCGTGATATCCCACTTTATCCATCTTGTCAATAATCGGAAGCATCTGCTCTGTGGTCATACGTGTTGCGATCAGAGACTGATGCGCATCACGGAGAACTGTCTCCATGATTCCAACTGGTTTCTTTTTTATCTCAGCCATTTTCAATAAATCCTCCTTCTTATACTCCAAAGATTGCCATAAAGGTACCCGCTGCAACGGCTGTACCGATAACACCGGCTACGTTAGGTCCCATCGCATGCATCAGCAGGAAGTTGGTCGGATCGGCTTCCGCACCCACCTTTTGTGATACACGTGCTGCCATCGGAACAGCGGATACACCTGCCGAACCAATCAACGGGTTAATCTTACCGCCGGACAATTTGCACATCAGTTTTCCTAACAAAACACCGCCGGCCGTACCAAATGCAAATGCAGCCAGACCAAGGATAACGATTTTAATGGTATCCAGATTCAGAAATGCTTCTGCACTTGTAGTCGCACCTACGGAAGTACCCAGCAGGATAACTACGATATACATCAACGCATTGGAAGCGGTCTCCATAAGCTGTTTTACAACACCGCTCTCACGGAACAGATTTCCGAGCATCAGCATACCAACCAATGGTGCGGTAGAAGGAAGAATCAGGCAGACAACAACAGTGATAACAATGGGGAACAGAATCTTTTCCAGTTTGGAAACAGGTCGAAGCTGTTCCATCTTAATCTTACGTTCTTTTTCTGTAGTCAGAAGTTTCATAATCGGCGGCTGAATGATCGGCACCAGTGACATATAAGAATATGCCGCTACAGCAATCGGTCCCATCAGGTCCGTCTGTCCCAGTTTACCGCAAAGGAAGATAGACGTCGGACCGTCCGCACCTCCGATGATGGAAATAGACGCTGCCGCTTTGCCGTTGAAGCCCAAAAGGATTGCAAGGAAATATGCAACATAGATACCGATCTGCGCTGCCGCACCTAGCAGGAAACTCATAGGGTTTGCAATCAGCGGGCCAAAATCCGTCATGGCTCCAACACCCATAAAAATCAGGGACGGAAGAATACTCCACTCATCCAGAATATAGAAGTAATGAAGCAGTCCGCCTGCGTGCTCAATACCATTGGCATCCACATATGGCTTTGCCATAATCTCCGGATAGATATTAACCAGAAGCATACCAAATGCGATTGGCACAAGCAAAAGTGGTTCAAATCCCTTCTTGATTGCAAGGTATAAAAAGACGAAGGCTACGAGAATCATTACGTAATTGCCCCATGTCAAATTAAAGAATGCAGTCTGGTGAAGTAAATTTGAAAGTGTATCTGTAATGTAAGACATTTCTTTACCTCCCGGTTCGTATTTTCAGTTTTTATCAACTGATTAATTCATAGTTGCCAATACGTCACCGGATTCTACAGCATCACCAACGGATACATTGATGCCTGCAATTGTACCGTCCTGCGGCGCAACAACCGGAATTTCCATCTTCATGGCTTCCAGAATAATAACAGTATCTCCTGCTTTCACTGCCTGTCCGGCACTTGCTTCGATCTTACAGATTTTACCAGGTACAGATGCTGTAACATCCACTGCGCCTGCCGCACCTGCTGGAGCTGCCGCTTTTGGTGCTGCCGCCGGGGCTTTTGGTGCTGCTTTCGGTGCTGCAGCAGGAGCTGCTGCCGGAGCACCTGCAGTTGTTCCTTCTTCTACAGTTACATTATAAACGTTCCCATTGACCGTAATTGTATAGGTTTTCATTCTCAAAATCCTCCTAAGCTCTTTTCCAACTCTTATTACTTACTTTTTTTATAGAACGGACAACATATCCGTCGCCGCTTCCGTTCTCTTCCTCATATGCTGCAATTGCTGCTGCAATTACCGCTGTAATCTCATCTTCACTCATATTGCCGGAGGTTTCCATTGCCGGAACCGGAGCAGCCGGGACTGCCGGAGCTGCTTTTGGAACTTCCGTCAAAACGTTTTCTTTTGATGCGCCGATCTTATTCACATATTTAAACAGTGAAATAATAAAGGACAGGAACACCAACATAAAAAACACAATACAGATGCCCATCAAAGTATTCAGGCCTGCCTGCTTCATCAGGACGCTCATCGGATAATCAATATCCACATTAAAAGAGGACCAGAGATCATCATAACCGGTAGCATTGGTTACGGTATAATAACATTTTGCAGAAATTGTCGCATCATACTGCTCAAATGCAGCTTTGATTCTCACATCTGCAGACTTTCCGTCCTCACTTACTTCCACTTCTGTAGAAATAATTTCTTTGTATGCACCGATTTCATCCAGCGTCTCATAATACTTCTCAGCCATTGTGTTTAAAAATACACTGTCGAACCCTTCAATCTGCGCTTCCATCTCCTCCCGGGACATATTGTTCATTGTCTCCAGAAAAGATGTCAGGCTCTGGGAAATATTGTCCTTGGTAGCATCATCCAGTTCTGCAGCCTGTGCAGGTACTACAAAGAGCATCAGCATACACAAAACGGGAAGGAAGAGACCTGTTAATTTTTTCCATGTCTGTTTCATCTCAACCACCTCGCTTAAACCGTGCCGTGTTTCTTGTCAGGACGATTCTCTCTCTTCGTATATAACATTTCAAAAGCACCGATTACATATTTTCTGGTATCCGCCGGGTCAATGATTGTATCCACATAACCTCTTCTGGCAGCAGACATCACATTATTCTGTAAAGTTGCATATTCGGCAGCCTTTTCATTGATTGTTGTTGCATCGGTATCTTCATACATGATCTTTGCAGCGGATTTTGCATCCATCATACCGATCTGTGCAGTGGGCCATGCATAAACCATATCCGCACCGATGGACTTGCTGTTCATGGTCAGATAAGCACTTCCGTATGCCTGTCCGGTAATCACATTTACTTTCGGAGTTGTGGCGTTAGCAAACGCATAGGTAAGTTTCGCAGCCGCTTTTGCCATCTTCTTCTCGGAACACTTTGTTGCCTTATATCCTTTTACATTGGTAATCGTAAGCACCGGGATAGAGAACGCATCACAGAACTGAACGAACTTGGCCGCTTTTTCCGCTCCGCGGGCACTGATAACAGGTTCCATTGTCTCTGCCAGATTTCCGTCAGCATCATAGATTTCGCTGCGATTTGCAACTGCTCCCACGGTTGTACCGTTCAGTTTAATGAAGGCTGTAACCATGTCTTTTCCATAAGCTTTCTTTGTCTCAACAAAGGTATAATTATCGCTGATCTGAGAAAGAAGAATTGCCGTATCACCGATACAATTCTCCAAATTTGCACATGCACGGTTCAGATCATCCGTACATTCTTCAAAGGACATATCGTCTTCATAGTTCGCCGGAAGCATGGATACCAACGCCCGCATCTGTGCAAGAATATCAGCTTCACTGCCCACAAAGTCTACAAGTCCTGCTTCCTCACTTTGAAATGCTGCACTTGCCGTGTTGCATTTGCTTTCAATATTACCTTCCAGAGTATTTGGAGAATTCACAAAAAGTTTTGCTTTTTTCTCCTCCATAAAGGTAAAATCGGTAAGTGCCGAAGCGAGAGCCATTCCGCCGCCGCAGGTTCCGAAAACAGCCGTAATCTGCGGAATCACACCGGAAGCATTTGCCTGAGCCATATAGATCTCCCCGAAACCGTTCAGAGCATCCGTTGCTTCCTGCAGACGCAGTCCGGCACAATCTACCAATCCAATTACAGGTGCTCCGGTCTTCATGGCAATGTCATAAAGTCTGACAATCTTCTTCGCATGCATCTCGCCAATGGTACCGCCAAGTACGGAAGCATCCTGGCTATATACATATACCAGGTTTCCATCGATCACACCGTAACCGGTGATGACACCGTCAGAAGGTGTCTCTTTTGCAGCCATGTTGAAATCCGTACTGCGGGCTGTAATCTGTCCGCCGATTTCAACAAAACTGTTTGCGTCAAGCAAAGAATCGATTCTTTGTCTTGCGCTGCTTGCTGTTGTGTTACTCATTCTTCTGACCTCCATAAAATCTAATTTAAATTAAAATTTTAAATACACTTTCGTGATTTAAAAAAAATTTAATCCAATTATAATAATATCCTTTTTTTCACAAATTTTCAACACTTTTATAATGAACATTGACAATTTTTTTGTCCATAATCGCCAAAACTTTGGGCAGTTGGTTGAAACAGGGGGGGAGTTGGTATGGGGACGGAAAATGGGCGGGCCGGAAGGTGAGGCGGCAGTTGCTTGCTTCTTCGCTTCTCCTCAGCTAACTTGCGTTCTCACTAAGCTCATCGCCAATAGGCTCTTCGCTAAGTGATCACAGCAAGTGGATCTTCGGACGCGCTCCGAAGTCAGCGCAACTGCTCGCCTCACCTTCCGGCCCGCCCATTTTCCTGACACCAAGTCCGGTTAATTTTCCGCTCCAGATACCTTCCTACTAATATACTCTGTCTCATTCACAGTTTCCCAAATGACTTGCCTGAATTTCCATCTGCTGTGTTGTCGCCAATCGACGTAACCATCGCTACGCCTCATTTCTCCGTCTTACAGGCTGAAAATTCACTCTGCGTCATTTTGCTGAAAGTGAAATTCCTTTATTAAATAAAAAGAAACACTATTAAAATCTGCCACAGTCAGGAAAAGAGAGCGGCGCGGGCAATCCAAAAGGCTTTGCGCTGACCTCGGAGTGCGCCCGAAGATCCACTTGCTGTGATCACTTAATAAAGAGTCCTTTGGCGATGAACTTAGTGAGAACGCAAAAGAGTGGGTTGCAAAAATGCTTGTACCAAGATGTGCGGTCAAATTTGTGGTCTGTTGCTGTATGATTTGGGAGGCGTAGCGGTGCTACGTTGACCAAATCGCACAGCAACAGGGCATAAATTGGGACGTACAGATTGGTGCAATGATTTTTACAACACGCTCCGGCTGAGTGGAAACGCAGAAGCAAGCAAAGATTTTGGATTGCCTGTGCCTCTCTCTTTTCCGTCCGTTTTTTTAATAAAGTACCAAATGCTTCGGAATCCCGTTTTCGTAGAGTACCTGGTTTTCACCCTGAATCAGAGGACGCAGGTATTCGATCATCTTATCGGTTACATCGTGACCGTCCGGGGTGATGTAATCGGCGGGGACTTTCTTTTCCTCGTTGGCTACGTTGCAGACGGGGACGGTTTCGTAGGTTACGGTGTACGGAGTACTGCTCTTGCGGATAACGGCAGCCATTTTTCCGGTTTCTCCTTCAAGGGCGGCCTGACAGGCTTTGATGCCCAGCATCTTGGATTCCTGGATGTCGGTGGCGCTGGCGATATGGGCGGCGCATCTTTGCATCAGGTTCAGTTCAATCGAACGGACTTTGCAGCCAATTTTATCACGCACGAGATTTTCCAGAACTTTTGCAGAACCGGCGATGTAGCTGTGGCCGAAGTTGTCTACGGCAGAGGTCTGTACCTGCTCAGAGACATAGCGTCCCTCTTTGTCCTTGATTCCTTCGCTGATTGCCACTACCACACTGTCGCAGTTTTCCAATTCCTGTTTCACATCTTCGATAAAACGGTCGTTATCAAAATCTGTTTCACACAGATAGATCAGATTCGGACCTTTTCCACCGCCTAATCTGGACAAAGCAGAGGCCGCAGTCAGCCATCCGGCATTCCGTCCCATAACTTCCACGATGGTAACTGCCTTCATGGTATAGACATGACAGTCTCTTTCCAACTCAGAAAATGTTGCAGCAATATATTTTGCCGCGGAACCAAACCCCGGGCAGTGATCGGTTCCCATCAGATCGTTGTCGATGGTCTTTGGTGCGCCCATGATACTGATATCCTCAATGTGATTCTTTGCACAGTATGCAGAAAGCTGATCAACGGTGTCCATAGAATCGTTTCCTCCGATATAGATAAAACAGTTGATTTCATTTTTGCGGAGTACATTGATAATCTGTTCAAACTGCCCGGACTCTTTTAATTTGAGACGGCAGGAACCAAGAGCCGCCGCCGGTGTCTGACACAGCAGATCCATATCCTGTGCGCTTTGTACCTTTTCTCTCAAGTCAATAAAATTTTCTTCCAATACCCCTTGAATTCCGTTGCAGGACCCCAAAATTCTTCCAACCTGTCCTGAACTATAAGCGCAGGTAATCACCCCTGCAAGTGTTGCATTAATTGCTGCCGTCGGACCGCCTGACTGTGCCACCAGAATATTCTTCATCCTATACCTCCATATTTTCAATTTCTTCTCCAAACGGACATGTCTGCTGACGCAGACATCACCATTCATGAAAGTCGATTGCTCCGCGCCTTGTGCTCCCGCAATCGCCGCCGGTATTCGTAATCCGGGCTGTCGCCCTACTTACTCATACCGGCTCGCCCGTCCAATGTCCATGTCCCTGTGCGTGCAAGCATGCGCTCCGCATGGCCGCTGTCCGGGACTTTCATAGTAAACGGACATGTCTGCTGACGCAGACA
>UQAW01000082.1 GCA_900539175.1 uncultured Lachnospiraceae bacterium | reverse complement strand
AGAACAAAGAAAATTGGTTACATTTAATTTGTACTTTTTCTTGACATAGGACCAAAGTGCGGATGTAAGTACCCTTACTTCACTGTGCATTTTTGTGGATTTAGGGGTATCCGGTCAAAAGGTAAGTCCTGTCTTCACTGTCTCCGACCAGAAAAGGAGACAAAAATGAAAATTAGAAAGACAAGACAGGAACTGAGAGAAACTTACCGTTACGAGGTATACACAGAGGTTGAAGAGGGCGTATACAGAACGGAATTTTTGGAACTGAAACCGGGTGAGAATGGTGTGACGGAGGCGTGGATCAAGACACTTCATTCACTGGATGACCATGAGGTTTACATGAATTGTAAAAACTCCAAGCCACCGATGACTGATGACCAGAAAGCAGAAAAGCGTGAGTGGGAAGAAGCACACCCAGGACAAAAATATATGAAGAACTGGAACTTATCTCTGGATTACATTAGTACGGATGATGAGGGCGAAACAGACAAGAGCAAAGTCTTAAAAAGTGCCAGTTATTTAATGGAAGAAGATGTTCCGGCAGATGTGCAGAGATTGCGTGACGTGGTGGAAACCATGTCGGACAAGCAAAAACAGGTGTACTAGTATCATGTGTTGGAAGGACTCTCATTTACCAAGATCGCAAAGTTGATGGGGACAAGCGTTCCAAATGTGACCAAGCATTTTGAAAGGGCAAAAAACCATATCAGAAAAAACTTTTAAAAAATTTTTCTCTAGAGGTTAAAAAACGGATGACTTCCTTTGCCTGTGACATGTAAGGAAAAAGCACTTACAGAAAGAGAGGTAGTCAAGATGGCATTGAAGCACAAAGTAACGATCAATGTCACGGATTCCAAAGGGAGACAGGCATCCGTTCTCCGTGGTGCTACTAGAACGATACCGCAGAGACTGGTGAGATTCCTGTTCGGGGATTTCATACAGGTGTATCTTCTGGCACCAGGGCAGACGGTGGAATCAGTGGATATCCGTGAAGTAAAGAAGGAGGAAAAACAGTATGTCAAAAGCGAATGATACGGCAGCACTAATCGAGAAGATTGGGAAATGCAGTGAGAGTCTTATCATCATTTCCGAACAGGTCAATCTGATTACAAAGACAATTGCAGAGATTTTGGCTGAGTTAAAAACAGATTCAGACAAACTTGCAGAAGTACCTGCAAAAGAAAAGACTTTATCACTCACAGAGGTAAGAAAGATCCTGGCAGAAAAATCCAGAGCCGGATTTACAGCAGAAATCAAGAAACTTCTGATCAAGCATGGTGCAGAGAAACTTTCAGCAATCGCACCAGAGGAATATGCAACACTTGTGGCAGAGGTGGAGGTGCTTGGAAATGAGTAAACATGCTTTTTTATCAGCATCATCCAGTCACAGGTGGCTGGAATGCCCACCATCTGCAAAATTGTGTGCAGGACATGAGGATAGGGCAAGTCCTTATGCGAAACAGGGTACTGACTGTCATGAACTGTGTGCTTATCTGGTAGAAAAAGCACTTGGAAAGGATGTAAAAGACCCGACAGAAAATCTGGATTATTACGATTCGGAAATGCAGGAATGCGCAGAAAGCTATTGTTCCTATGTACTGGAGCAGATTGAAGAAGCAAAGAAACTCTGTCCGGATCCACAGGTACTTATCGAACAGAGACTGGATTTTTCAAGATGGGTGGAAAACGGATTTGGTACCGGAGACTGCGTCATCGTTGCAGACGGTGTACTCCATATCTGTGATTATAAACATGGGCTTGGAATCCTTGTTTCGGCAGAGAAGAACCCGCAGATGATGTGTTACGCACTGGGTGCCTTGGAGTTGTTTGATGGGATTTATGATATTGAAGATATCCAGATGACCATCTTTCAGCCAAGAAGAGAGAACATCAGCACTTACACCATCAGCAAAGCGGAACTACTCACTTGGGCAGACGAAGTTCTCGCACCGACAGCGAAACTTGCCTATGTGGGCGAGGGAGAGTTTAAGGCAGGGGAACACTGCCAGTTCTGTAAGGTCAAAGCTACCTGCAGGAAGAGGGCAGAATACAATCTGGAACTTGCCAGATATGATTTTGAGATGCCGCCGGTTCTGGATGATACGGAGATTTCCGTTATCCTTGGGAGGATTGACAGTCTGGTTTCCTGGGCTTCGGATATCAAGGAACATGCGCTGCAAAAGGCATTAAGCGGAATCCGCTACGATGGTTTTAAAGTCGTGGAGGGCAGAGCAAACAGGAAATACACAGATGAAGCAGTGGTGGCAGCGGCAGTTACAGAAGCAGGATATGATCCATATGAGAAGAAACTTCTGGGAATCACTGCAATGACCGCCCTGCTCGGAAAGAAGAAATTTGAAGAGGTGGTAGGCAGTTATATTGTCAAGCCACAGGGTAAGCCGGCACTGGTGCCAGAGTCGGACAAAAGACCGGCAATGAATACAGCATATGAAGATTTTAGTGAAAATTAAGGAGGAAATTCACAATGGCAAAATTTAATAATCCAACAAAGGTAATCACAGGCGTAAACACAAGATGGAGCTATGTTAATGCGTGGGAGGCAAAATCCATCAACGGCGGAGCACCGAAGTTCTCCGTATCCCTTATCATCCCGAAGTCTGATACAAAGACGATTGAGAAGATTCAGGCAGCTATCCAGGCGGCTTATGAGGAAGGACAAGGTAAATTAAAAGGCAATGGAAAATCTGTTCCCGCATTGTCTGTACTTAAAACACCACTCCGTGACGGAGATGCGGAAAGACCGGATGATGAGGCTTATGTAGATGCATATTTCATCAATGCCAACAGTGCGACAGCACCGGGCATTGTGGATGCAGACCGTAATCCTATCCTTGACCGTTCCGAAGTGTACAGCGGTGTGTATGGCCGTGCATCCATCAATTTCTATGCTTTCAACAGCAATGGAAATAAGGGTATCGCATGTGGTCTTAACAATCTCCAGAAGATTAGGGACGGAGAACCACTTGGCGGAAAGAGTAGAGCCGAGGATGATTTTGCAACAGAAGATGATGAGGATTTCTTATCCTAAGACAATGAGTATGCGGGCAGTAGGAAACTGCTGCCCGTGGATTAAAGAGAGTGAGGAAAATATATGTTATCAGTTCAATTTTTAGAAGCAGCAAAGACAACAGTTGTATTGACAACCTTTTGGATGATTATCGTATTTGATATCTGGGCAATCGGTGCCATGATCACGCATTTTATCAAATGGATCGGCAAGGGAATCCAGAAATTCAGAAAGAAATAAGAAACAGAAAATCGGGCATTGGCCGTTATGGCTGATGCCTGTTTTCAGATAGGAGGAAATTATGCATACGATAAGTATAGATATTGAGTCGTTTTCAAGCAATGACCTTAATAAATGCGGTGTTTATAAATATGTGCAGGCACCAGACTTTGACATCCTGTTATTGGGATACGCCGTGGACGGTGGTGATTTGCATGTAGTTGATATGGCATCTGGAGAAATGATTCCAGAAGAGATAATGGCAGCACTTGCTGATGAAACTGTTACAAAGTGGGCATTCAACAGCAATTTTGAAAGAATCTGTTTGTCGGAATGGCTGAGACGAAATCATCCGGAATACTTTTCTTCTTACAGTATCCCAGAAGATACCGTTGGAGATTATCTAGATCCGCATGGATGGAAGTGTTCTATGATATGGTCTGCATATATGGGACTTCCGCTGTCACTTGCAGGGGCCGGTGCTGTGCTAGGACTGGAAGAACAGAAGCTGAAAGAAGGAAAGGATTTAATCCGTTATTTCTGTGTGCCGTGTAAGGCGACTAAGAGCAATGGCGGAAGAACCAGAAATCTTCCGGAGCATGATCGGGAGAAGTGGGAACTGTTTAAGGCATATAACCAGAGAGATGTGGAGGTGGAACAATCCATCCAACAGAAACTTGCAAAGTTTCCGGTACCGGATTTTCTCTGGGATGAGTTCTGGCTTGACCAGGAAATCTGTGACAGGGGAATTGCCATTGACAGGAAGATGGTGGAAGAGACTATTGCATTGGATGAGATTTCTAAGAATGAGCTGTCTGAAACTATGTGTGAGATGACATCACTGGATAATCCCAATAGTGTAATGCAGATGAAACAGTGGCTTTCCGGACAGGGCATAGAGATGGATTCTCTTGGAAAAAAAGAAGTAGCAAAGCTGATAGGGGAAGTGGATGGGGAATTAAAGGAAGTGCTTCAGCTCCGTCAGCAGTTGGCAAAATCATCCGTGAAGAAATATCAGGCAATGCAAAATGCGGTATGTGCGGATGGCAGGGCGAGAGGGATGTTCCAATTTTATGGCGCCAACCGTTCCGGCAGATGGGCGGGGCGAATCATTCAGTTGCAGAACCTGCCACAGAACCATATGGAAGATTTGGAAGAAGCGAGAGGTCTTGTTAGAAATGGAGATTATGCAGCACTTTCCATGTTATATGATTCTGTACCGGAGGTACTTTCGGAACTGATAAGAACTGCCTTTGTGGCAAGGGACGGATATAAATTTGTTGTATCTGACTTTTCTGCCATTGAAGCAAGGGTATTGTCGTGGCTTGCCGGAGAGAAATGGAGAACGGAGGTCTTTGTAAATAACGGAGATATTTATTGTGCGTCGGCCTCTGCCATGTTTGGTGTTCCGGTTGAAAAGCATGGAGAAAATGCCTATTTAAGACAGAAGGGTAAGATTGCGGAATTGGCACTTGGATATGGTGGTTCGGTTGGTGCGTTAAAATCCATGGGAGCATTGGAGATGGGGATTGAAGAAGAGGAACTGCAACCGCTTGTGGATATGTGGCGTCAGTCCAATCCGAACATCGTGCGATTCTGGTGGGATGTAGACCGTGCTGTGAAAAATGTGGTAAAGAACAGGACGCAGAAAGAGGTAAAAGGTATCCGCTTTTATTACCAGAGTGGAATGCTGCTTATAAAGCTGCCATCCGGAAGACAGTTATCCTATGTGAAACCGAGGATGGGAGAGAATAAATTTGGCGGAGAATCTGTCACTTATGAAGGTGTTGGCGGTACCAAGAAATGGGAGAGGATTGAAAGTTATGGTCCGAAATTCGTTGAGAATATCGTGCAGGCAATCTCCAGAGATATTTTAAGTTTTGCCATGCAGACACTTTCACACTGCTTTATCTGCGGTCATGTCCATGATGAACTTATTATTGAATGCAGTAAGGATATATCGCTGGATGCCATCTGTGAGCAGATGGGGAGAACACCATCCTGGGCAACTGGATTGGTCATGCGTGCAGATGGGTATGAGACGGAATTTTATAAAAAAGACTGATATGAAAATGGCTGCCCTGATTGTGGGCAGCCTCTTTCAATGATCAATGTGAAATAGGCCTATAGTTTTATAATTGTCAATTTTATAGTTTATAATATTCAAACTATTTTGCAGATCGGCTATTTGATGAAAGATGCACTCCCGATGTTCTTCTAATAGTTTTTTTCTTTCTTCACATGTTGTTTGCCCGCCTAGGCAGAGCTGCATAAATTCTTTTATTCTCTCTAATGGCATCCCCGATTTCTTCAGGCAGCAAATAAGCTTCAGCCATTCAAGATCATTTTCAGAAAATTTTCGGATACCACTGGTTGTCCTTTCTAAAAGCGGTATCAGTCCTATGCGGTCATAATATCGGACAGTATGCTCGCTAAGACCGGTAATTTCACAGATTTCTTTCATCGTATACATAATAAAAACTCCTTTTTTCATTATATGATACAAGCGTCAGAAAGGTTATGCGTTTCATGCTTGCATGAAAAAGCATGACCTTTTGACGCTTTCATCATTATATAAAAAATTTTAAGGTTTTTCAACAAAACACTTGACTTTGAGTAAACTTAAGGTCATATACTGTTACTAAGAGAAAAGATCACTCGTTAAATCAGGAGAGAAAACCGATGAGAACAGTTAATTTGGGAACAAGCCCGCTTCAAATTCCGGTGATTGGTTTAGGGTGCATGCGGATTACAGAATTGGATGAAAAAGAAATTCCGGGCTATCTGCAAAAATGTCTGGAACTTGGAATCAATTTTTTTGATCATGCAGATATTTATGGTGGAGGAGCGTGTGAAGAACGATTTTCCAGAGGATTTCAGGAGATTTCCGCAGCGAGGGAACAGGTTATACTTCAATCAAAATGTGGGATATGCCCAGAAGTCATGTACGATTTTTCGGAGGAACATATTCTGCGGTCTGTAGACGGTATATTAAAGAGGTTGAATACGGAGTATCTTGATATTCTTATTCTTCACAGACCGGATGCACTCATAGAGCCGGAGGAAGTGGCAGCTGCTTTTGATAAGCTGGAGTACTCCGGAAAGGTGAAATTTTTTGGAGTATCCAATCATAAGCCATCACAGATTGAATTGTTGAAAAAATATGTAAAACAGGACATTTTGGCAGATCAGCTGCAATTCAGTATTCCGTTCTCCAATATGGTTGCGAATGGACTTGAAGTGAACATGCTGACAGACGGTGCTGCAGACAGAGATGGGAGTATTTTGGATTATTGCCGACTGAATGATATGACGATACAGGCATGGTCACCATTTCAGGCAGGAAACGGAAAAGGTATTTTCATTAACAGCGATGAATATTCGGAATTGAATCGTGTTCTGGAAGAGCTGAGTGGAAAATATGGTGTCTCGAAAACTACGATTGCATCTGCCTGGATTTTACGACATCCGGCAAAGATTCAGCTGATTGCCGGGACCATGGATTCATCACGGCTGGAGGAGATTGCAAAAGCTGCAGAGATTACATTGACAAGAGAAGAATGGTACAGGCTTTATCGGGCTGCCGGACATATTCTTCCGTGATAGGATGACATTTGAAAATCCATAGGTTTGTTTTAATATATTATCTATTTGTAAGGAGGTCTGAAAAATGGAAAAATCAACAGTCTATTTTACGAATTTTCGGTGTCCGGTGGGTACAAGCCAACTGGATAAGCTGAAACGCCTCTGCGTAGCAGCAGGTATGAAAGACATTGACATGGACGGTAAGTTTGTCGCAATCAAAATGCATTTTGGAGAACTGGGGAATTTGGCTTTTTTACGTCCAAATTATGCGAAAGCAGTAGCTGATCTCTGCAAAGAACAGGGGGGTCTGCCATTCCTGACGGATTGCAATACCCTATATCCGGGAAGCCGCAAGAATGCACTGGAACATCTGGATTGTGCGAACATGAATGGATTTAACACGGTGACTACAGGCTGTCAGATTATTATTGGCGATGGTCTGAGGGGAACGGATGAAGTGGAAGTACCTGTAGTGAATGGGGAATATTGCCAGACTGCTAAGATTGGACGGGCAATTATGGATGCTGATATATTTATCAGCCTGACACATTTTAAAGGTCATGAAGCTACAGGTTTTGGCGGTGCAATCAAAAATATCGGTATGGGCTGCGGAAGCCGCGCCGGAAAGATGGATCAGCACAAGAGCGGAAAACCCGCCATTCAGGAAGATCTGTGCCGTGGATGCCGCCGCTGTGCCCATGAATGCGGCAGTGATGCGATTTCCTATTCAGACGGAAAGGCTGTAATTGATTACGATAAATGTAAGGGATGCGGCCGCTGTATTGGAGCATGCAGTTTTGATGCAGTGTACAATCCCAATGACAGTGCGAATGAACTGCTGGATCGGAAAATGGCAGAGTATGCCCAGGCAGTCTGTCATGGACGCCCCTGCTTCCATATATCTCTGGTGCAGGATATCAGTCCAAATTGCGATTGCCATGGTGAAAATGATGCCCCGATTCTTCCGGATATTGGAATGTTTGCCAGCTTTGACCCGGTAGCACTGGATCAGGCATGTGCTGATGCTTGTCTGAGTGCACAGCCTATCGCAGACAGCCAGTTAGGAGAACATCTTGCAGCGGAAGACTGGGAATGTCATCACGATCACTTTAAGGATTCCAATCCCAATGTGGAATGGAGGGCTACCTTGGAGCAAGGGGAAAAGATTGGTTTGGGAACCAGGCAGTATATATTAAAGAAACTTAAATAGATGCAGTTTATCGGAGAGGACTTTCTTTAGCAGTACAAAGTTAAAAGCAAAGAAATAGAAAAAAGATGTTGCGAAGCCGCCTGGAGATCAGAAGGCTTCGGCAACATCTTTTTTATGCATTTATGCAAGCAGATCCCGCACCATATCAGCGTCAAAGATGACTTCTGAGACATGGTTTACTTCTATCTGATAAAGCGCATTGGCAGCGATATGCTCTGCAGCTTGTTCCAGATCCCGGATCCCGGTCGTATCTGCATATTTTTCGATGACTGCATCCAGGGCATCTGCTGTCAGAACACATTCGTTTTTGCGAAGACTCATGCGTCCCAGGACTTTTGGCAGGGCGTACTGCGAAAATATGATTTTCTTTTCCTCTGGTGTATAGTCCGGGATATCAATAACAGCAAAACGTGACATCAGAGGCGCACTGATCTGATCCTTATCGTTGGCGGTTGCTATGGGATATACGCCCACAGTGGGAACCATACACTCAATATAATTGTCTGTGAATCCAAGATTATCCAGAAGCGTCAGAAGAACATCCGCAGGATTGCCGTTGCCTTTTCCGGAAGCTGCCTTGTCCAGCTCATTGATAATAAAAACAAGATTGGATTCTCCCGCCATGGAGAATGCCTCCATAATAATTCCTGGTTTGGCATTTGCATAGATACGGGAACTTCCGGTCAACTGTTCCGGGTCGTTGATGGAACTCATATCCAAAGTTGTCCACGGCAGCTTCAGGATACGGGCGACTGCATAGGCAATCTGGGATTTTCCGGTTCCGGCGGGTCCAACCAATAAAATACCGTATGCAGGAAGCGTATGTGTGCGGTTGATTTGGATGATGGTTTCAATAATGCGCTGTTTTACCCGCTCCATACCGTAGAGTTCTTCATCCAGGATGCGGCGTGCTTCCTGTGGGTCAATAGATTCAAAATAATCGTTTTTCCATTGAATGTTCATCATGATGGAAAGGGCGCGCTGGGCATGGCGTCTCTCTTCCGGTGTAACCTCATGGGAACGGGCAACGGCAAGGTTTCTGCGTGCCCAGAGCCGGATATTGTCAGGTAACGTTCTGCCGGCACAGGTTATGAAGTCTGTGATACTCTGCAGACTGGTAAGTTTCATGCTGTCACCGACTTCGTCTGCATCTTCATCTTCTATCTCTTCGGATGGCGCACTGCTTGCCAGCAGCCTGTCGATCATAAACTGAAGAAAACCGTCTTCGGCAGATAGTTTGGTTCCGCCGCCAAATGCAATCTCACGGATTTTGTAGACGGCATAACCGTCTTCCCGATTCTTACCAGACAAGCGTACATTGATGTGGCTTTCTCCGAGCCAACGAAGCAGGCTGACAAAACGAACATCGATCTGCAAAATGTCAGCGCTGACTGTTCCGTCCTCTTCATGGAATTCGAAAGTTGTCTGTTTGATCGGATTGGTAAAAACTCCGCAGGAATGATGTTTCCATGCTCGTTTATGGTTATCCAGAAGCAGAATCGGCTTTTCAGGTGAGGTTGTAGTCTCGTTGGAACGAAAGGTAGTGTAGGTGCATTCGGAATGGTTTTTATTGTCTGATGTGTCATTAAAATCAAATACTGGCATGATCTTATACTCCTTTACAAATAAACTATTACATAGATGTTTGGGTCAAAAGGTATTTTGACCCCTATGATATACGGATTGCTCCGCATTTCATGCTCCCGCAATCCTGAAAACATTCGAAATCCGCCCTGTTTGGGCTACTTTCTCATGTTTTACGGATCCCAAAGTCATGCTTTTTCATGCAAGCATGAAACGCATGACCTTTTGACCCTGATATCTTACATATATCATATCATATTTTTAGTCCTGATGTGTAGAAAATAGTTGAAAACAGCATAATTGCAGTATCCAATAATTTTTCTTCGGTAAAGGTTTGGAACCAGAAATCTCTAAAATTGTGAATAATCAGCAAAGTCGGTTTGGAGTTCTGCCGATAAAGCTGCGGAAACAAAACAATGGGTCGGGAATCTGAAAACAGGTTTCCGGTTTTACTATTTTCTCCTGGGATGTAATGAATATTAATTAAAATGTAAAATATACTTGACATAATAACATCTATAGCATACAATAAGGGTATCGAAAAGAAAACGACAGTAACAGACCGGCATGTGCGGATGCATGTTACACAAGTGAATTGGAAAGGAGTGTTTTTGCTATGAATGAGAGTATGGTGTTGGGAATTTTATGTGGTTTATTAATAGGGGGAATCGTAGTTGTTATCATTTTGAAGCTGACCAAAGAAGATGGTTCTGTTAAGTGTAAATACGATGAGCGTCAGCAGTTGGTGCGCGGAAGAGGATTCAAATACGGTTTTTTGTGCTGCTCATCTATAATTTTCTTTATGGCATGGCAGATCTTGCGGCAGAAAGGCGATATCTGGACAGCGGAGCCGCGATGACTCTGGGGATTTGTGTGGGAGTACTTGTTTATGCGGTTTATTGTATCTGGAATGACGGTTATTTTTCTTTAAATGAAAATCCCAGGAAAGTTCTAATTGCCTTTGTATTTATTGGAGTTTTTAATCTTTTACTTGGACTAAGGCAGATAAAAGCCGGAGAGCTGATTGTAAACGGAATGTTAACCTTTCGCTGTACGAATCTTTTGTGTGGGGCGATGTTTCTTGTTCTGTTTCTCGTGATTTTTGTAAAATGGATCTGCAATAAGAGGGAGGAAGCATAGAAATCTATGAAAAATCTAAGACTGAAATCAGCAAGGGCAGCAAAGGATCTTTCCCAACAGGAATTGGCTAATCTGGTTGGGGTATCCAGACAGACAATCAGTGCCATAGAAAAAGGAGATTACAACCCTACGATCAACCTGTGTATCGCAATCTGCAAAGCAGTGGATAAGACTCTGGATGAGTTATTTTGGGAAGGATAAAGCTGCAAGGTCATTTATTCACATACATGCTCCAGACCCTGGGACATGATGGTTGCAACATGGTCATCAGCAAGAGCATAATAGATGGTCTTGCCATCCCGGCGGAATTTTACAAGAGCAGCCTGTTTTAAGATACGAAGCTGATGGGAAATGGCACTTTGGGTCATAGAAAGCTCATCCGCAATATCCTGCACACAGAATTCTTTTCCGGAGAGAAGATGCAGAATCCGGATTCTGGTCGGGTCGCCGAATACCTTAAAAAGCTCGGCAAGTTTATAGAGTGTATCATCATCAGTGAGATGTTTTATTTGCTGAATGTTCATCTTCAAAAGCCTCCAAAAGGTCGAATAAAGGAAAGAAAATTGTATCCTAGTTACATCATGTAGTATTTATTTTAACGGAAAAAAGAAGTTTGGTCAAATGATTTTTTGATATTTGCTATATCGTAAAGAGGCGCCCTTTTGCATCGAATCAGTGTGTGTTCGAATATTGCAAAAGGGCGCCTTTCATGAAAGTTACATTACGGAGTTATTTTTTGTAAAGGGTACGAATGGAATTCAGTACGCAAATCATAGCTACACCGGTATCTGCAAACACGGCCATCCACATATTGGCAAAGCCGGTCAAACCGAGAATCATGACGGCAATCTTGATAATCAGTGCAAAAACTACATTTTGTACTGCAATGCGATTGGTACTGCGGGCGATGGCAATGGATTCCGGGATGGAGCTTACATTGGAAGTCATGAAGACTGCATCGGCCGCTTCAATCGCAGCATCGGCTCCGCTTCCCATAGCGGCGCCCACATCAGCTCCTGCCAGAACAGGGGCATCATTGATTCCGTCTCCCACAAACATGACGGGGCCGTGGTTATCCCGGACTTTGGTCAGGATGTTCAGTTTATCCTGAGGAAGGAGTTTGGCATGAACCTCATCGATACCGGTTGCCTTAGCAACTGCCTGTGCACTTTCCTGGGAATCACCGGTCAGCATGATGGTATGCAGCCCCATGGATTTCAGTTGGGTGATTGCAGACCTGGCATCGGATTTGATGGTATCCGAGATTAACAGGCAGCCAACAAGAGTACCGTTTATTGCCAGAAAGACCTCCGCACCGTAGGATTGCTGTTTCAGATCATTGAAAGCAACATGATACTTTTCCATTAGTTTCTTGTTGCCGCAGAGTACATTGCCGGTGGGTAATTCAGCTGCAATTCCATGTCCTGCGATTTCTTTCAGAGAGACAGGTACTTCCAGATCAAGTCCTCGTTCCTTTGCAGCAGCGACAATACTATGGGCAATCGGATGGGTAGAGTTTTGTTCACAGCTTGCACAGATGCGAAGGAGTGTATCCTCGCTGTAGTCACCAACAGAGATTACCTGCTGTAATTGAAAATTTCCTTTCGTAACGGTACCCGTTTTATCCATAACGACGGCGCCCAGATGGCTGAGGGATTCGATGGAAACACCGCCTTTGAAAAGAATTCCTTTTTTTGAGCCTGCGCCGATGCCGGAGAAAAAGGCAAGTGGTACACTCAATACCAGGGCACAGGGGCAGCTCATCACAAGGAAGGTAAGTGCAGTGTAAATCCAATAGTTCCAGTTTCCGCTAAAGAGGGAAGGAATTACTGCGGTTGCCAGAGCAATCAAAACCACACAAGGGGTATAGATTTTGGCAAACCGCGTGATAAACCGGTCGATTTTCGGTTTGCTGGCTGCTGCATTTTCTACGGAGTCCAGAATGCGGGTAACCATAGATTCATCCAATGTTTTTTCTACCCGCAGTTTTAACTGACCGGAAGTATTGACACATCCGGAGGTAACTTCATCACCAAAACCAACTGTAACAGGCACCGGTTCACCGGTAATCGGAGAAGTATCCAGACGGCTGTCACCTTCTATAATGACACCGTCAAGAGGAATGCGGTCACCGGGACGAATCAGGAGTATGTCGCCGACCTGTGCAGCTTCTGCAGGAATAATCTGTACTTCTTCGCCGATCAGAAGATTGACAACTTCCGGGCGCATATCGACCGCATCCATAATCTGTCCGCGGCTTTTATCCACAGCCTTGTGTTCAAAAAATTCTCCGATCCGGTAGAAGAGCATGACACCCACAGCTTCCGGATATTCCCGGATGGCGAATGCACCGACGGTTGCAATACTCATCAGAAAGTTTTCATCAAAGATCTGTCCGCGGAAGATATTCCTTACGGCATTCAGAAGTATTTTTCCACCAAGGAGGAGATAACCCACGATAAAGATCGGAAGGGTGATCATTTCTCCATATCCCATATGTTCCAGTATTTCACCGATAATAAATAATGCGGCACCGATAAGAATGGAAATCAGATCTCGCCGTTCTTTGGAAACAGGTTCTCTGGAAGAAGTACGCTTGGTTTCCAGCGGCAGAGTATCCTGACTTTTTGGGGAAGTATCTTTCTCAAGAACCTGTACTTCCGGTTCGATTGAAGTGCAGACTTTACGAATCTGGGCAAGATAGCGATCCGGATTTTTTGCGGTAACACGAAGCTGTTTGGTGGCAAATGTGATAGTTGCATCTGTCACGCCTTCCAGTTTGCCGATTTGCTCTTCCATCTTGGAAGCGCAATGAGCACATCCCAGATTTTCCAGAAGATAGGTTTTGGTTTTAAAAGAACCGGGAAGCTTTCCGCCTCTTGGAACTACTTTTACCTCGGACTCTATGGAAGTACAGATTTTCTGAATCTTGGGAAGCAGCTGCTGAGGATCCTCTGCCGCCAGACGAAGCTGTTTGGTAGCATAAGTGATGGTCGCATACTTCACACCCGGGAGTTCCTTGATTTTTGCTTCCATCTTGGAAGCACAGTGGGCACAGCCCAGATTTTCTAAGATGTATACCTGTTTCTCAAGTCCGTCATCCGGCATGCTGCAGGTGCAGTTGGCAAGGCTTTGCCCGCAGACATCACAGTATTCTGCGTGAGGGTGGCATTGCTCACATTGACAGTCCTCGGGATGACCGGGGGTATGATGATGGTGTTCATGTTCTGCATGAGAATGCTCATGTCCGCAGCCACAGGAATCGTGGTGGTGATGGTGCTCATGTTCGTGTTCATCATGAGAATGATTATGCCCGCAACCACAAGAGTCATCATGTGCATGAAAGAATGGCTGCAATTTTATTTTTAATATGCTGTTCATTTTGATAACCTCCAATCGGTTTGTTTATATATGACTAGCTGTTCATATGAATATTTAAACATATATATGAGGCGTTGTCAACATATTTTATCAGAATCTTATGATACACGGATTGCTCCGCATTTCATGCTTCCGCAATCCTAAAAACATTTGAAATCCGCCCTCTTCGGGCTACTTTCTCATGTTTTTCGCCTCCCAAAGTCATGCCTTTTCATGCAAGCATGAAAAGCATG
>UQAW01000081.1 GCA_900539175.1 uncultured Lachnospiraceae bacterium | reverse complement strand
AATGCGGAGCAATCCGTGTATCATAGGGGGCAAAATACCTTTTGACCCCAACATCATGTAAAGAGGAAAGGATGTAAGATGAATCAGATAGCGAAGATTAAGGAGTTGGAGCGGAAGATTGGGTATAAATTCCGGAATTTTAATTTGTTGGTGATGGCGGTGCGGCATAGTTCTTATACGAATGAGCATAAGCAGGAGCGGTTGGAGTGTAATGAGCGATTGGAGTTTCTGGGAGATGCGGTGCTGGAGGCGGTGTCTTCGGAGTTCTTGTATCAGAACTTTCCAGAGAAGCCGGAAGGTGAACTGACGAAGATGAGAGCGAGTCTTGTGTGTGAGCCTACGCTCGCTTATGATGCGAGAGAGATTGCCCTTGGCAGTTACCTTTTGCTTGGAAAGGGAGAAGAGGCGACCGGGGGAAGAGGAAGGGATTCAATTACTTCGGATGCATTTGAAGCGGTGATAGGAGCCATCTTTTTGGATGGTGGTTTTGCTAATGCAAAGGAGTTTGTCCTGGCTCATGTTCTGGACGATGTGGAACATAAGCAGCTCTTTTATGATAGCAAGACTATCCTTCAGGAAATGATTCAGGGAGAAAAGGGGGGCGATGTTTCTTATGTGATCACAGGAGAGCGGGGACCGGATCATGATAAGTGTTTTGAGGCAGAGGCTTATGTGGGACAAAGGAGAATCGGTTCCGGTTCCGGAAGGACAAAGAAAGCGGCTGAGCAGCAGGCGGCGTATGATGCGATCTGTAAGATTAAAAAGAGCGGTAAGTAGGTGACATATGTATCTAAAATCCATAGAGATGCAGGGGTTTAAGTCCTTTGCAAATAAAATGATATTGGAGTTTCACGATGGTATTACAGGTATTGTAGGGCCAAATGGCAGCGGCAAGAGTAATGTCGGGGATGCGGTCCGGTGGGTACTTGGTGAGCAGAGTGCGAAGCAGCTTCGAGGCGGTAATATGCAGGATGTCATCTTCTCAGGTACAGAAACACGGAAACCTCTGGGGTATGCGTCGGTGGCGATTACGTTGGATAATTCGGATCATCAGTTAAATATCGAATATGAGGAAGTCACAGTCACCAGAAGGTTGTATCGGTCGGGGGAAAGTGAGTATCTGCTCAATGGTACAGGGTGCCGTCTGAAGGATATCAATGAATTGTTCTATGATACGGGTATCGGAAAAGAAGGCTATTCGATCATCGGGCAGGGACAGATTGATAAGATTTTGAGCGGAAAGCCGGAAGAGCGCAGAGAGTTATTCGATGAAGCAGCCGGGATTGTCAAGTTTAAGCGAAGAAAGGCTGCCACGTTGAAAAAACTGGCGGAGGAGGAGCAAAATCTGGTCCGTGTTACGGATATTTTATCAGAATTGACCAGGCAGCTTGGACCTTTGGAACGTCAGTCAGAGGCAGCGAAAATTTATCTGAAGAAAAAAGAAGAGTTAAAGGTTCTGGATGTCAATTTGTTCCTGATGGAGATGGGACATATCGAAAGTCAGATGCAGGAAATCAGCGGAAAGTATGACGCGGCAAGCCGGGAACTTTCAGAAGCCAGGGAAAGTTTTGAACGTACGAAGCAGGAATATGAGCAGTTGGAACAGGAAATGGAGACTCTGGATGAAAAAATCCAGTCGTCCAGGGAACAATCCAGCCAAAATGCCTTGACGAAGCAGCAGCTGGAAAGCCAGATTGAGCTTCTGAAAGAACAGATACATACGGCTGAGATGAATGATGAGCATTACCGATCCAGAATCGAGACTGTCAGAGAGGAATTAAAGCAGCGTAAGGAATCAAAGGATGCATATCTGGGTGAGCAGGAAGAATTGAATCTTCAGCTTGCAAAGGTTCGGGAGAAAAAAGAGACAGGCGAACAGGAACTTCAGACGCTGCAGCTTTTAATGGAAGAAAATCGTCTGGCGATCGAAGACGGAAAAAATGAGATCATTGGAATTCTGAATAAACGAGGTTCTACAAAAGGTAAGATTCAGCGTTATGATACCATGCTGGAACAGATTGGAATCCGGAAATCGGAGCTGAATCAGAAGCTGCTCCATCTGAAAAGTGACGAGGCACAGCAGGTACAGATTCTGGAGAAACTGCAGAAATCGTATGAGGCGATCAATGAAAATGTCCGGAAGATGAAGCAAAGCTATGAAGAGGTGGATGCACAGATTGCCGGACTGCAGAATGAGATTTCGGAACAGAACCGGCAGTTGGAGATTGGACAGAGCGCTTACCACAGGGAATCTTCCAGGCTGGAATCTTTGAAAAATATCACGGAACGTTACGACGGATATGGAAACAGTATCCGGAAAGTCATGGAGCAGAAGGAACGAAATCCTGGTATCCATGGTGTTGTTGCCGATTTGTTCAAGACTCAGAAAAAGTATGAAACTGCTCTTGAGACTGCTCTTGGCGGGAGCATTCAGAATATTGTTACCGATAATGAAAGTACTGCAAAGTATCTGATTGAGTTCTTAAAGCGGGGAAGGTATGGACGGGCAACGTTCCTGCCTTTGACCAGCATGAACAGAAAGCAGACATTTCCCAATGAAGCCGCACTGAAAGAGCCTGGAGTGCTTGGGATTGCAAGTTCTCTGGTGGAGTATGAAAAGATCTACGAGGGGCTTTGCAGTCAGCTTTTAGGACGGACATTGGTGGTGGATACCATCGATCATGCAATTGCTCTTGGCCGGAAGTACCGGCAAAGCCTTCGGATGGTTACGCTGGAAGGAGAACTCTTAAGTCCCGGTGGTTCTATGTCGGGTGGTGCATTTCGGAATAACAGTAATCTCCTTGGACGGCGCCGTGAAATAGAGGAGCTGGAAACCAGCGTCAAAGCCTTAAAAAAGGACATGAATACCATGCAGGCATCCCTGGAGGAAAACCGAAGCCGGAGAAATGTTCTGAGAGATACCCGGTCGGATATCAATGAACAGCTGCAGAAATTGTATCTGCAGCAGAATACCGTAAAATTGAATATCACACAGGCGCGTGAGAAAACGATAGATCTGCAGAGCGGATTTACGGATCTGCAGAAGGAAGCGTTGGAGATTGAATCACAGATCGGTGAAATCGGGCAGTATAAGCATCAGATCGAGGCTGAACTGGAGGAATCCAAACGTCGGGAGAAGGAACTGGAAGAACAGATTTCTGCGCGTCAGGAGACATTGGATGCCCAGACCGGACAGGAAAATGACCGGAACAGGGCATTGGAATCCATACGTCTGGAATATGCCAATGTGAGTCAGAAGTCTGAGTTTTTACAGATGAATATGGAACGTCTGGAGGAGGAAATTCTCCGGTTCCGGGAGGAAGAGATCCAGATTGCGCAGGCGATGGAGGAGGAGTCCGGGGATATCTCCAAGAAGGAATCTGATATCCGGGAGATCCAGAAGACAATTGAAGCTGCTGTGAAGGCAGAGGCAGACAATGATACGCAGATTCAGGAGTTTTTAAAGAAGAAAGAAGAGATGACACAGTCTCACAAAACCTTCTTTGAAAAACGGGAAGAGTTGTCCGGTCATATCAACCGGATGGATAAAGAGTGTTTCCGACTGAACAGCCAGAAAGAAAAGCTGGAAGATTCCAGGGAGAACCATGTGAATTACATGTGGGAGGAGTATGAAATCACGCCCAATCATGCAAAGGAATATCAGATGGAAGAGCCTGTGGAGCGCAGTGAGATCAAAAAGCAGGTTACAGGTCTGAAAGAGGATATCCGAAAACTTGGTCCGGTCAATGTCAATGCAATCGAGGACTTTAAGGAACTGAAAGAACGGCATACCTTTCTGGAGAGCCAGCATACGGATCTGGTGAATGCTGCGGAAACGCTGCAAGGTATCATAGAGGAGTTGGATACGGGTATGCGCAGGCAGTTCGCAGAAAAATTTCAGGAGATCCGCGTGGAATTTGATAAGGTATTCAAACAGCTTTTCGGCGGAGGAAAAGGAACTTTGGAACTGACAGAGGAAGAGGATGTACTGGAAGCCGGTATCCGTATCATCAGTCAGCCCCCGGGTAAGAAACTGCAGAATATGATGCAGTTGTCTGGTGGAGAGAAAGCATTGACGGCGATTGCATTGTTGTTTGCCATTCAGAATCTGAAGCCGTCTCCGTTTTGTCTTTTGGATGAGATTGAAGCGGCGCTGGACGATTCCAACGTAACCAGATTTGCCCAGTACCTTCATAAGTTGACAAAGAATACACAATTTATTATTATAACACATAGAAGGGGAACCATGAATGCGGCAGACCGTCTCTATGGTATTACCATGCAGGAGAAAGGGGTTTCCACGTTGGTTTCTGTGAATCTGATAGAAAATGAACTGGATAAGTAGCAAGATGAGGAGGCAAAACGCAGATGGCAGAAGAAAAAGTAGGTTTTTTTAAGCGCCTGGTCAAGGGCTTAAGCAAGACAAGAGAGAGTATCGTGTCGGGAATTGATTCTATTTTCAGCGGATTTTCCAGTATCGATGAGGATTTTTATGAAGAAATTGAGGAAATCCTGGTCATGGGTGATATAGGAATCAATACCACTACCGCAATCATAGAAAATCTGAAAAAAGAAGTTGCTGAGAAGCATATTAAGCAGCCATCCGAATGCAAACAGCTTTTAATTGACAGTATCAAGATGCAGATGGCAGTAGGTGAGACCGCTTATGAATTTGAACATCAGAAATCTGTGGTACTGGTAATCGGCGTAAACGGTGTGGGAAAGACCACTTCGGTGGGGAAACTGGCAGGAAAACTAAAAGATCAGGGGAAAAAGGTGATTCTGGCAGCAGCAGATACCTTCCGTGCGGCTGCAGGCGAGCAGTTGACTCAGTGGGCAAACCGGGCCGGGGTGGAACTGATCGGAGGACAGGCAGGAGCTGATCCGGCTTCCGTGGTCTATGACGCGGTGGCGGCAGCAAAGGCAAGAAATGCAGATGTATTACTCTGTGATACGGCAGGGCGTCTTCATAATAAGAAGAATCTGATGGAGGAGCTGAAGAAGATTTATCGGATTCTGGAAAAAGAGTATCCGGAGGCATATCTGGAAACATTGGTTGTCCTGGATGGAACCACCGGACAGAATGCGCTGGCACAGGCGCGGCAGTTTAAGGAGGTGGCAAATGTTACAGGAATTATTCTGACAAAACTGGATGGAACGGCAAAAGGCGGTATTGCAGTGGCAATTGAGTCTGAATTGGACATCCCGGTGAAATATATTGGAGTCGGCGAGAGTATTGACGATTTACAGAAATTTGATTCCGAACAATTTGTAAATGCATTGTTTGATATTAAGGAACATACGGCCTGACAGGCAGAAAGAGTGAGAAAAGATGGAAGAAAATCAGATGAAGGAACTACAGACGGGAGCACTTGAGGAGAACAAAGTACAGAAAAGCAAGGCAGAAGAGAAGATGCTGACACTGGAAAAATTTGAGGAAGCATCTGAAACAGTAAAACGTGTGACCCAGGAGACAAAACTGGTTTACAGTAAATACTTAAGTGAACAGACTGGGAATAAAGTCTATCTCAAGCCGGAAAATATGCAGCTTACAGGCGCCTATAAGCTGAGAGGTGCTTATTATACCATCAGTACCTTGACAGATGAAGAACGCGCCAGAGGACTGATTACGGCATCTGCCGGAAATCATGCACAGGGAGTTGCTTACGCCGCACAGTGTTACGGTGTGAAAGCAGTAATCGTTATGCCGACCACCACTCCGCTGATCAAGGTGGAGCGTACCAAGAGTTACGGCGCAGAAGTAGTGTTGTATGGAAATGTTTATGATGAGGCTTGTGCGAAAGCATATGAATTGGCGGCAGAGGAAGGCTATACGTTTATCCATCCATTTGATGATCTGAGAGTTGCAACCGGACAGGGAACCATTGCCATGGAAGTGATTCAGGAGCTGCCGCTTGTAGATTATATCCTGGTTCCCATCGGCGGAGGCGGGTTGGCGACCGGTGTATCGACCCTTGCAAAAATGTTGAAACCGAACATCAAGGTTATTGGTGTGGAACCTGCCGGGGCTGCCTGCATGAAGGAATCCCTGAAGAATGGAACCGTGACCACGGTATCACCGGTAACTACTATTGCGGACGGTACTGCGGTTCAGACCCCGGGTGAGAAGATTTTCCCATATATCCAACAGAATCTGGATGATATCATCACGGTAGAGGATGATGAACTGGTGGTGGCGTTCCTGGATATGGTAGAAAACCACAAGATGATCGTTGAAAACTCCGGTCTTTTGACTGTTGCGGCATTGAAACATCTGGATGTGAAAGGAAAGAAAGTGGTCTCCATCTTAAGCGGCGGTAATATGGACGTGATTACCATGTCTTCCGTTGTGCAGAACGGATTGATTGCCCGCGACAGAATCTTTACCATCTCTGTCCTGCTTCCGGATAAGCCGGGTGAATTGGTACGTGTTTCCAGTGTAATTGCTGAAAAGAACGGAAATGTTATCAAACTGGATCATAATCAGTTTTTCAGCACCAACCGGAATGCGGCAGTGGAACTGCGGATTACGATGGAAGCATTTGGAACCGAGCATAAGAAACAGATTATTGATGCGCTGGAAAAAGCAGGATATCGTCCAAAACAGGTGCGCGCACATCTGTAGAGTGTCTGAAGTATGAAGTAATTTTTGATATTTTAAAATGAAATAACAATAGAAGCAATTATTTTTGGGGAGAGATCGTTCGTATCGGATCTGTCCCCAAAGTATCTTACTATGAAAGTTCCGGACAGCGGCCATGAGGAGCGCATGCTTGCATGCAGTGAGTCATGGACATTGGACGGGCAAGCCGGTATGAGTAAGGAGGGCGACAGCCCGGATTACGAATACTGGCGGCGATTGCGGGAGCACAAAGTGCGGAGCAATCGACTTTCATAAATGGTGATGTCTGCGTCAGCAGATAGGTTTAGTTATGGAGGCAGAATGAATCAGAAAAGAGAAAAGCTGGAAGAACAGATGGCAGTTTGGACAAAAGGAGATATCTGTATAGCTTTTTCCGGCGGTGTGGACAGCTCCCTTCTGTTATATCTTGCAGTGCGGGCGGCTGCGAAGCATGGCAGTAAGGTTTATGCGGTAACCTTTCAGACGAAGCTGCATCCCCAGGCAGACCTGGCGGTGGCAAAGGCAGTCGCAGAGGATGCAAAGGCAGAACATGTGATTTTAGAAGTGGATGAATTTGAAAAGGAAGAGATTCTGAAAAATCCGGTAAACCGCTGTTATTTGTGTAAGTATTATTTATTTATGAAATTACTGGAGTTTGCTTCAGAGAAAAGGATATCTGTAGTGTTAGAGGGCAGTAATCAGGATGATCTGGGCGTTTACCGTCCGGGACTTCAGGCGGTGAAGGAACTGGGTATTTTAAGCCCTTTGGCCATGTTCCAAATCACAAAAAAAGAAGTGCGGGAAATGGCGGAAGATTTGGGAATTCCGGTATCTGACCGACCATCTGCTCCTTGTCTGGCAACAAGGCTGCCTTATGGAGACCGGATAGAAAAGGAAGTTTTGGAGCGGTTGGATCAGGGGGAGATGTATCTGAAAAGCCTGGGATTTTCTAATGTACGGATTCGTCAGCACAGGGATGTGAGCAGAATTGAGGTAGAGCGTCAGGAGTTTCCGCGGTTTTTGGAATTGCATGATGAAATCTGCAAAAATCTTCAGACACTGGGACTACGCTATATTACGCTGGATTTACAGGGCTTTCGTTCCGGGAGTATGGATGAATATCTGTTCAGGTAAGGAGAGTTTTGCAGCCGCCAAATGAAAAGAAGAGAGCGATAGGAGTTGAAATTATGGGAAATACAATCGTTACATTGAAAAAAGGAGAGGGACGTATGCTGAAGTCCGGCGGGCTATGGATTTTTGATAATGAAATAGCCTCTATCCTTGGGAACTTTGAGAATGGGGATATCGTTCTGGTACATGACTTTGACGGGTATCCGCTGGGGCGGGGATTTATCAATCGGAATTCCAAAATCAGAATTCGTATGCTGACAAGAAACAAAGATCAGGAGATTGATGAAGCATTTTTACGGCAGCGTGTGAAAGATGCATGGGAATATCGGAAAAAGGTAGTAGATACCGGCAGCTGCCGGCTGATTTTCGGAGAAGCAGATTTTCTTCCAGGTCTTGTAGTAGATAAATTTTCCGATGTGCTGGTGGTACAGTCACTGGCACTTGGTATTGACAGGCTGAAGATGCAGATTCTGGAGTATCTCCAGGAAGTGCTTGCTGAAGATGGTATTTCTATTCGCGGTATCTACGAACGAAGCGATGCGAAAGTAAGGGAACAGGAAGGGATGGAACGAACAAAAGGTTTCTTATCAGAACCTTTCGATACCAATGTGGAAATCGTGGAAAATGGCGTCCATTACATGGTCGATGTCCGGGAAGGTCAGAAAACCGGGTTCTTTCTGGATCAAAAATATAACCGTCTATCCATACAGAAGTTATGTAAAGATGCAAGGGTTCTGGACTGCTTTACCCATACAGGTTCCTTTGCGTTAAATGCCGGACTGGGAGGTGCGAAAGAAGTTCTGGGTGTGGACGCATCAGAGACAGGGGTGCAACAGGCACGGCTCAATGCAAAACTGAACCACATGGAAGACAGGGTACAGTTTCTCTGTGAAGACGTCTTCGAACTCCTTCCTGAGCTGGAACGCAAAGGGGAAACATTTGACGTGATTGTTCTGGATCCTCCTGCATTTACGAAATCAAGGAATTCGGTTAAAAATGCAACCAAGGGATACCGGGAAATCAATCTCCGTGCCATGAAGCTGGTCAAAGACGGCGGCTATCTTGCCACCTGCTCCTGCTCTCATTTTATGACCTATGAACTTTTCACAAAGACCATCAATCAGGCGGCTCACAACGTGCACAAGCGTTTGCGGCAGGTGGAATTTCGAACCCAGGCACCGGATCATCCGATTCTCTGGGCGGCCGAGGAATCCTATTACCTGAAATTTTACATTTTCCAGGTTTGTGACGAGAAGTGATTGAAAATTCAGAGAATGTCAAGAAAAAATACTTGACAGAGTGTGAAGTCTGTTGTATGATGCTTAAGGTGATAGCCAATGAATAAATTAATAGAACAGGCATTGTTATATGATTTTTATGGTGAATTACTGACGGAGCATCAGCGAAGCGTCTATGAGGAAGTGGTGCTGAACGACTACTCGATCAGTGAGGTTGCGCAGGAAGCGGGAATCAGCCGCCAGGGAGTTCACGATATGATTAAACGCTGCAGTAAGATTCTGGAGGATTATGAATCGAAGCTGCATCTGGTAGAGAAATTCATTCACATAAAAGAACGTGTGAACCGAATTCGGGAATTGACACATAGTGAGACGCAGCCGGATGTGATGCGTCAGATTGAAGAAATATCTTCGGAAATTCTGGAGGAATTATAGTAGATGGCATTTGAGAGTTTAACCGATAAACTGCAGAATGTGTTCCGGAACTTACGCGGCAAGGGACGTCTGACTGAGGCAGATGTAAAGGTTGCCCTGAAGGAAGTCAAGATGGCTTTGCTGGAAGCCGATGTTAATTTCAAAGTAGTAAAGCAGTTCATTAAAGCCGTACAGGAGCGTGCGGTGGGTCAGGATGTTATGAACGGATTGAATCCGGGACAGATGGTCATCAAGATTGTAAATGATGAACTGGTCAAGCTTATGGGAAGCGAGACCACAGAGATTGCATTGAAACCGGGAAATGAAATCACAGTTATTATGATGGCAGGTCTTCAGGGTGCCGGTAAGACAACGACAACAGCCAAGATTGCCGGAAAGCTGAAAGCCAAGGGAAGAAGACCGCTGCTTGTGGCATGTGATGTCTATCGTCCGGCAGCGATTACTCAGCTGCAGTTGAATGGTGAGAAGCAGGGTGTGGAAGTATTCTCTATGGGAGATAAGCAGAAGCCTGTGAATATTGCAAAAGCTGCCATTGAACATGCGAAGAACAGCAACATGAATGTTGTGATTCTGGATACGGCAGGTCGTCTGCATATCGATGAAGAGATGATGCAGGAATTGATTGAGATCAAAGAGCAGGTCCATGTGGATCAGACAATATTAGTAGTAGATGCCATGACCGGACAGGATGCGGTGAATGTATCTGAGATGTTTAATACGAAGGTGGGCATTGACGGAGTCATCCTGACAAAGATGGATGGCGATACAAGAGGCGGTGCTGCATTGTCTATCAAGGCGATCAGCGGAAAGCCGATTCTCTATATAGGTATGGGAGAAAAGCTGTCGGATCTGGAGCAGTTCTATCCGGAACGTATGGCATCTCGAATCCTTGGTATGGGAGATGTAATGAGTCTGATTGAGAAAGCGCAAGAGAGCATCGATCAGGAAAAAGCCAGGGAGATGGAGCAGAAGATCAAAAAAGCTCAGTTTGGATTCGATGATTATCTGGAAAGTATGAATCAGATGAAGAAGATGGGCGGCATCGGAAGCGTTCTGGGAATGTTCCCCGGTATGAGCGGTAAGATGCAGGACATTGAGAGTGCTATTGATGAGAAGGATCTGGCACGCAAAGAGGCAATCATTTATTCCATGACACCGAAGGAGCGGTCAAATCCTGATTTACTGAATCCTTCCAGAAAAGCGAGAATTGCAAAAGGTGCCGGTGTGGATGTGGCTGAGGTGAACCGGTTTGTTAAGCAGTTCGAACAGTCCAGAAAGATGATGAAGCAGATTCCTGGTCTCATGGGAGGCAAGGGCAAGAAACGCGGAGGCTTCAAACTACCGTTTTAAGTGGTTTGTTCTCAATATATATTATAAATACTCACAGGGAGGTGAATATAACATGGCAGTAAAGATTCGTTTGAGAAGAATGGGACAGAAGAAAGCTCCTTTCTATAGAATCGTTGTAGCAGATTCCAAATCTCCGAGAGATGGAAGATTTATCGAAGAAATCGGAACATACGATCCGAATTGTGATCCGAGCGTATACAGCGTTGACGAAGAAGCAGCGAAAAAGTGGCTTGCAAATGGTGCACAGCCGACAGAGGTTGTAAGTAAAATCTTCAAGCTGGCTGGTATCGAAAAATAAGTACGGTTCGGAGGGAACTTGTGATGAAAGAATTAGTAGAAGTAATTGCAAAATCTCTGGTTGAAAATCCGGACGAAGTGGTCGTTACCGAGACCGAAAGCGGGGATTCCGTATTGGTGGAATTGAAGGTGGCTCCTTCTGATATGGGTAAGGTCATCGGAAGGCAGGGACGTATTGCGAAAGCAATACGTGCCGTAGTAAAAGCGGCCTCCTCCAAATGCGACAAAAAAGTAGTAGTTGAAATTCTTCAGTAATGTAGGGTGAGAATTTACAATTTAAAAATGAAAATTGATGTCCCAGGAAAAGAACTGGTTATTATAGAAAAGTTCTTTCCCTGGGATATTTGTAGTTATAGAGACTTCTGGTTCAGGGTTGATGTCCGTTTACTATGAAAGATGATTGCTCTGCCTTTCGTACTCCCACAATCATCGAAGAAGAAAAAATCAACAAAATATGAAAAATAATCCGTAGTTTTTTGTGAGAAAATAGTATAAATTGATAGTGGGTGGTCGTAAAGGCTGCGGATAATTTTATTTCAGAAAGGGAGAAGAGTAATGAAAGTAAAAAGGTTTTTATGTATGCTTCTATGCATGGTTCTGGCTTTTTCGCTGGTTCCGGAAGTGGGGGTTCTGACGGTGGATGCCGGAACAGAAGTGCAGGAAAGAGTAATACTGGACTTTGATACGGATTGGCTGTACAGCAGTGTGGATTATGAAAATGGACAAGAAGCAAAGCTGGATGATTCGGGTTTTGAGAAGGTTTCTGTGCCCCATGCCAATACAATTTTGGATACCCATAAAGGCAATCAGTTTCCGAACGAGATTGCGTCGTATCGTTTTGTTTCGTGGTACCGCAGGCATTTTAAATTACCGGAAGCTTATACCGGAAGAAAGATTCAGGTGGAATTTGAAGGGGTGGCTACCGTGGCAGATGTGTATCTGAATGGAAAACTTCTGGTAAATCATGAGGGGGCTTACACTGGTTTTACGGTAGATATCACCGATGATGTTTACACGGACGGCAGAGATAATGTACTGGCAGTCCGCGTAGATTCAGAAAAGCAGACGGAGATTCCACCGGAGGGTGGCGTCGTGGATTATTGTCTGTTTGGTGGAATTGTACGTGATGTAAGTATGATTATTACGGATCCGGTACATATTGAGCGTACGTTTGTTACGACTCCGGGATTGACAAATGACAGAGCAGTTGTGAATACCCAGGTGGATATCAGGAATGATCGGGATACGGATCAGACCTATACCGTGGAGACAACTGTATTAGATATGGATGGACATAAGGTAACTGCAGTTTCTAAAGATGAGATGTTCCCGGCAGGTGAAGAAACTACGATAGAAGTTGAGACAAATCAGATTGTCAATCCGCATCTTTGGAGTGTTGATGATCCATACCTGTATACTGTGGTTACAGAGATTAAGGATGGAAATACAAAGATTGATACGTATCAGACTACGTTTGGTATGCGGTATTTTGAATTTAAGACGGGCCCGGAGGACGGCAGCTTTTATCTGAACGGTGAGAAACTGGAGATTATAGGAATCAACCGTCATGAACAGTGGCCATGGATCGGTCGTGCAGTACCGGATAAACTGCAGCAGCAGGATGCTGATCTTATTAAGGCAAACGGAATCAATGCAGTTCGCTGTTCTCATTATCCGCAGGATCCGTCTTTCCTGGATCGCTGCGATGAAATCGGACTTCTGGTATTTGCAGAGCCGCCGGGATGGCAGCATATCGGTGATGACGAGTGGAAAGAAAATTTTAAAACAAATCTGGAAGAGTTGATACTGCGTGATAGAAATCACCCTTCCATTATCAGTTGGAGTCCGCGTCCCAATGAATCACATGCCTCTCTTGCTTTTAATGAGGAATGCGAAGCTTTGGCGAAGGAATTAGATCCTACCAGACCGACACATGGTGTCCGTATGGAGTTTGATTATGAAGGGGGAGACAATCAAACAGTAGTCAATGATATCCTGACAGTGAATTATGTGTATCCGGAAAATCCACGTTATATTCCGTACATCGTGACAGAGCATTCCAATGACTGGGGCGGAGACGGAATGCCTGGTGTATCGGATACGAGAGCATTGAAGTTTGTCGATTCTTTTGCAGAGGTTCTGGATTATTTTTACAGGAATGATAAGGTAGCCGGCGGATTCGGCTGGAGTATGTTTGATTACAATAATGAGGTAAATTATACCAAAACCGGACATGTTTTCTACAGTGGGTTGTATGATTTGTTCCGGCATGAAAAACCTGTGGCATATCTGTATCGTACACAGCAGGATCCGGATGTGAGTGAACCGATGGTTTACATTGCAAATAACTGGACCCAGGATACCGCAAACTCTATATATATTATGAGTAACTGTGATGAGATTGAACTGTTTGTAAACGGCGTTTCCAAAGGGAAGATCCAGCCAAACAAATACCTGTCCCTGCCGCATCCGATTTTTGAATTTACGAATATATCGTATGAAGCGGGAGAGTTAAAAGCGGTTGGTTACATCAAGGGTTCTGCGGTCGAAGAAACAGTTCGTACAACACCGGGTGAGCCGGTACGGTTGATTGCAGAAGCGGATTATGATACGCTGACGGCAGATGGAACAGATATGACCAGCGTCTCTGTTTCGGCGGTGGATTCCAATGGAAATGTGGTTCCGTTTGCCGCAAATAGAATCAATGTGGTACAGAAATCAGGAATCGAGGCAACTCTGATTGCGGAAAACAATGTGGAGCTTGAGGGCGGAAAGACAGCATTTCTTGTTCAAACGAAACGTGATCAGACCGGCACCGCAGAGTTTGAGATTACATCAGAAGGTCTGGAATCTGCCGTCTGCAGTATTCGGATTGAGCCGTTTGCCTCGGACAATCTGGTTCCGGTATCAGAAGGTTCAGGCAGCGTAAAGCCGGAACTTCCGGAAATTTATGTGATCAATGACAGCAGGAGAGGAAGCGGACTTTATAATTTTGATTACCGGGGTTTTGGTTGGGAATATGGTTCAGAACGAACTGCATATCAGGAAGATAATCATTGGACAGAGGTTGCAGGTGATTTCTGCCAGATTCGTTTTGTTGGACAAAATATTAAATATTATGGCGCGAAAGCACCGGCGCACGGAATTGCGGGCTTTTCAATTGACGGAGGAGAAGAAGTTCTGGTGGATTGTTATGCGGTTTCCAGAGTGGGCACAGAATTGCTTTTTGATTCAGGAGCGTTGTCTTCCGGGGAACATGTACTGAAAGTCAGGGTAACCGGACAGAAGAATGACCGTGCCTCCGGATATTATCTGAATGCGGATAAGGTAGAGATTGATTCCGATTATGTTGCTCCGAAAGCTGTGGTAAATGATAATGACAGAGGATCCCAGGAACTGAAAATTGAGTACGTTGGAGAAAACTGGGGATATACGTTGGATTCAGAATGTTATATGGAAGATAATTCCTGGTCAAAAACGGTCGGAGAATATATCCTGTTCCCATTTACAGGTACTTCTTTAAAATATTATGCGACAAAGGCACCAAATCATGGAATCGCTGCGTTTTCGATAGATGACGGACCAGAGCAGATGGTTGACTACTATCAGGCAAACCGGCAAAGTCAGTTGCTGCTGTATGATTCCGGCACACTGGAAGCGGGGCATCATGTATTGAAAGTCCGGGTTACAGGAGAGAAGAATCCTGCCTCTTCGGATGTATATGTTACGGCGGACAGGATTGAAGTGTATGAACAGCTTGAAGCGAAGAAACTGGTAAGAGATATCTTCAAGGACGTGAATGCCGGAGATTGGTTTGAAGAATCTGTGCAGTATCTTTATGACAGGGGAATTATGACTGGAATGGATGCAGATTATTTTGGCTCGGCAGTACCTTTGAACCGTGCGCAGTTCGCAACAATCCTGTATCGTATGGAAGGAGAACCGGAAACAATCTATCAGGACAGATTTTTGGATGTGGAAGAGAATCAGTTCTATACAGATGCTGTTATGTGGGCAAGCTCTGAAGCGGTTGGAGTAATCAAGGGATATGAATCCGATGGAGAAAAAGGGAGGTTTGGACCAGCTGACAAAATGACCAGAGAACAGCTTGTGACGATGCTGTACCGTTACGCAAAGTATAAAAAATATGATACAACCGGAAGCGATTTGCTGGAAAAATACCCGGATGGAGATAGCGTTAGTGCATTTGCCCGGGAAGCAATGTCCTGGGCCGTAGCCGAACAATTGGTTACTGGGGATCAGGGACTGATCAATCCACAGGGAGATACGTTGCGTGTGACATGTGCAGCAATTATTCAGAGATTCCTGGAAAGTCATAACTAGAGCGTGTTTGAAAATTGCTTTCCGCAAGATGTATTCCACAATTTGTGGGAT
>UQAW01000080.1 GCA_900539175.1 uncultured Lachnospiraceae bacterium | reverse complement strand
ATTAAATTGGCCAGGCTGTATCCGGTTATAGTTTAGAAACTAACCGGATATAGTAATAGTCATGAATATACGGCTTATGAAGTTTCAGAATATTGAGTATCTGAAAGTGGAGAGGAGTTGCATGGAAGAGCGAATTACTTTATGTGGGGATAAGATAGTTTATGTTGCGAGGAGTTAGTTATGATCAGAGAAGCAACCCAAAACGATTTGAAAGAAATTTTGCAGCTGTAGCTGTTTCTTCACGAAAAAAGTGTGCCGGAAGATTCAGAGCAATCAAGAAGGTGGCAGCTAAATCGGTGAAGTTGTAAATGCGGATTATGGGTACATAAGGACTGTGGTGGGCAGCGGGGTATAGCGAATGTTATCAGCTATCCCCGCTTTTTTTATTTTTGCAGCACGGAGACTCCACATCCAGTCTGTTCAGATAACTGGTTCCCCATTGACACATGGCATCTAAAATGGGAATGATGCTCTGTCCAAATGAGGTGAGAGAATATATTGTTTTTGGTGGTTTTTCCGGAATGACTTCACGATGGATCATGCCGTTGTTTTCCAGGTCATGAAGCTGCTGTGAAAGCATTTTCGGTGTTGCATTTGGAATAAGCCGCTGTAGTTCCATATAGTGTAATGGCTGGTCAATCAGATGCCAGAGGATTAACGGCTTATACTTGCCGCCGATTAAAGACAGGGTTGCTTCCACCGGGCAGTTAAATTGTTTCTTTTCATATTTCATATAGAGGTTCTCCTTTGTTGCAGGATACTATCTTTTTGGAAAGTATCTTCCAAAAAAGTGCATTCTTGCGGATTCGTTTTCAAGTGTTACAATAAAGTCAAGGTAGGTTTGACATACCAAATATACAATATAAAGAAAGGAATTTATACTATGGATTTTATTACAATTGCAAAACAACGTCAATCTGTACGCAGCTATAACAACAAGAAGGTGGAGCCTGAAAAGCTGGAAAAAATTCTGGAGGCGGCTCATGTGGCGCCGACTGCAGCAAATCTCCAGCCTGTTCACCTGATTGCAGTTCAGAGTGAAGAAGGTCTTGCGAAGATCAGCAAGGCTGCTGGCATTTATGGAGCGCCTCTGGCAATCATCGTTTGTGCTGATCACAACAAGGCATGGGTACGTCCCTTTGACAAGAAGCAGACTGGTGACATCGATGCCTCCATTCTGACCGACCATATGATGCTCCAGGCCACAGAGCTTGGTCTTGGCACAGTATGGGTATGTTACTTCAAGCCAGATGTTCTGAGTAAGGAGTTTGATCTTCCGGCAAATCTGGAACCGATCAACATTCTGGTTGTCGGTTATTCTGATGTGGAACCGGCAGATCCTAATCGTTTTGATACGCAGCGTATTCCTATAAGCCAGTTGGTTTCATACGAAGCTCTGTAATGAGATTTTTGTATTTAGTTGGTTTGATATGCGGAATAAATAGAAAATAAAAGAATTGAGATGGTCAATTATCTCAAAACGTTTTAAGAAGGAGCATGAAATGTCGTAGAGTTTGATAGGATTTCGCATGATATTCTATTGACAAAAGCAAGACAGGAGGATGTGGGGAAGCTGCCCCTTGAAGACGGTAGCTTCCCATGTATAGCGTTGGGCTGGTTTATGCATTTTGCATAGAAGAAAAATGTATGGCAGAGCAAGGTCGATTCATACAGGAAGTTTGATGGAATTTTATGTTATACTGAAAACAAGATAGAAAGAGCAGGCTGCTAAAGAGAATATTATTATAATGTTTTTGTAATGGTTGGCTGATTTCAGCTTGGAGAAAATGGAGAGAAGTATGATTATAAAAGTAATTTTACTTACAACCAAGTAACAGTATATAGAAAGCGATATATTAGAAATGGTGGGGAATACTGTGTATTTGTTGAAAATAAAAAAGTCTATGTGAATTTTGAGGCTGTAAACTGCGGCGAATTTATGTCGTATGTAAAAGAAAAATATAAGATGCTGCATAATGATGAAGAACTGCCTGAAAATAATGGAAGATGATTTGACATTATCAAATTCCAAGGAAGCAGTGGTACCGTATGGCTTTGGAAGCGATGCCATAAATCCGTTTCCCCCTTTATTATTCGTGAGAATAGAAGATGTGACTTGCAGTTGTTCAAAATAGATGACTGCAGGTCTTTTTTTATTCCGGATAAAATGATATGATGAATATGACATACAGCTGTCGTGTTTGCTTTGATATGATAATTAAGTGCAAGGGGTATTCGATGTCCGGTGGACATCAGTTTAACACGGACCGTAACGGAGTGAAGATCATATGAAGATAGATAGACTTATTGGAATACTTTCCGTATTACTGCAGGAAGAAAGAGTTACGGCACCAGAACTGGCAGAAAAGTTTGAGGTGTCGCGCAGAACGATTAACAGGGACATTGAAGATTTGTGTAAAGCGGGAATACCGGTCTGTACTTCACAAGGTGCCGGTGGTGGGATCAGCATCATGGATGGTTACCGGATGGACAGGACACTGCTTACATCAAAGGATATGCAGATGATTCTGGCAGGACTTCGGAGCCTGGACAGCGTAAGCGGCAGTCATTATTATGGTCAGCTTATGGAAAAGATTAAATCAGGGTCATCTGACTTTGTCAGCGGCAGGGATTCTATGCTGATTGATTTGTCATCCTGGTACAAAGAGATGATAGCTCCAAAGATAGAACTGATTCAGGATGCCATTGAGGAAAGGAGGCTGCTGACCTTTTATTACTATGCGCCGAGTGGTGACAGTGCCCGGACGATTGAACCATATTATCTGGTTTTTAAATGGTCTTCCTGGTATGTGTGGGGCTGGTGCGCTGTGAGAAAAGATTTTCGAATGTTCAAGCTGAACCGGATGGACGTACTGCTGAAGGAGGAGACAGAGTTTAAGCCAAGAAAAGTGCCGGTTCCGGATTTGTCAATCCAGAGGATATTTCCGGGGAAAATAAGGGTAAAGGCATTGTTTACCAATGACTCAAAGTGGAGATTGGTGGAAGAATTCGGAATTCATTGTTTTACGGAAAAGGAAGATGGGACTCTTCTCTTCACCGCAGATTATACAGATCAGGAAAATCTGCTCTGCTGGCTGCTTACTTTCGGTGCAAAGGTGAAAGTGCTGGAGCCTGTGGAAGTGCGAGAGGAGCTGATTCGCATTGCAGAAAGTATAATAAGTGAATATAAGGAAGATTGGAAATGAAAATTTTGGAGGGATTCCAAAGATGATGTTTGATTATAAAAAGGAGGGTGAGTAGATGGCAACATCAAGAGAATTTCATGATTATATTGTAGAAACTCTTCGGAGCATCGGTGACGTGTCCACCAGAAAAATGATGGGAGAATATCTTGTCTATTATCAGGATAAGCTTGTAGGGAACATCTGTGATAACTGCCTGTTTTTAAAACCAACGGAGTCTGCACTTCGATTGATGCCGGATGCGGACAGGGCATATCCGTACGAAGGTTCCAAAACATTGATGGTGGTCGTAGAGGATGTGGAGAACACAGAACTTATGACAGAAGTTCTGAATGAAATGTATAAAGAACTGCCGGAAGCGAAGAAGAAAACCAAAAAGTGATGGGAACAAATGGTTGTAAAAAGTTCTGGTAAAGCCTTTGGTGGAGGGCTTTTCGTGAATGGTCCGGAGAAATTCAAGTTTGAAAAATAAGAAATGTGATGAAAGAATTCAAATGCTTCGTAATGGATGATGGCAGAGTCAATTAACTATGACAGGCCGGTTGCAGGTGTTGGACTTGGAGGTTCGTTTGCTGCAATGTGGTGTATGGAAAATGAAGAAGAGAAAATTGGATTGATTCCATGTGCAGAAGGCGGAAGTTCCCTGGATGACTGGGCGATAGATAAGATCATTTTTAAGTATGCGGTCTGTCAGGCGAAATCTGCTATGGAGGATACCGAAGGTGAGAAAATGTATTTGGAAATGCTGAACTTTGGATCAGGTAAGATGAGCTATGAGGAGTTCCTGGCAAAGGCCAGGAAAGAAACAGACTGAACTTGAAAGGCGGTGAAAAGGATGCGTTATAATGTTATCGGAGGTGCGGATGGTCCGACATCCATTTTTCTGGCAGGGAAAACAGGACCTGACTGGATAAATCTTTTTGGTCTGTTTGTGGTGGTATTGCTGCTGATTCCCAATGTTATTTATGCGTTTAAGTTTCGTGATCGGGAAAACAAATGCAAAAATAAAGGTATGAATATTCTGGAACAGACCGGCAGATATGCATCCATGTTCTTAATGGTTTTTAATATAGGAATTGCAGAGTTTGGCTTTTCTTCTGTAGGAGCATTTCTGCTGTATGGTTTTGGAAATACATGTTTGCTGTTGGCATACTGGATTGTCTGGATGTTCTATTTTCATAAACAGGATTTTGGGAAAGCGATGGTCCTTGCTGTTTTACCAGTATGTATGTTTGTGCTCAGCGGAGTCACTCTGGGGCATGTTCTGTTGATCATAAGCGGAGTTGTTTTTGGCATTGCCCATATCTATGTGACATACCAGAATGCAAAAGAGAGAAGTATTTTCAGGCAGTAAACTGACATGTCTGCTGGCGCAGACATCTTTCGTTTTTGGGAAGGAGGACAGCAATGATTGAGATATATTATGTCAAGGATGATCCAGACATTGCGCAAAATGTAAAAACATATCTGGAAATCCTGCAGATGGATTCGCCGTCTCTGGAGAAATCAGCTTCCGGTTCTTTATTTGACAGTCAGGGGAGAGACAGCGGACATTGTGCAGGGATTTCAGGATGGTGCAGATGATTATGTGGTAAAGCCCTTTGAGCTGGAGGTACTGTATTCCCGTATCCTTGCATTACTGCGCCGGAGTGGACAGACAAAGGAAACACAGCTTTTCTGCGATCATCTTTCGCTGGACACAGATAAAATGTCCGTTTTTTGTGATCAGGAAGAAGTTTTGTTAAGCCAGTCGGAATATCAACTGCTTTTGTTACTGATGGAAAATAAGGGGAAAACAGTCACCAGAGGGCAACTGCTGGAGCAGATATGGGACAGCAACGGAAATTATGTGAATGATAATACATTGACGGTTACCATGAAACGTCTGCGGGAGAAACTACACAATTCCTCCTGTCTGAAAACCATACGCAGCTTTGGATATCGGATGGAGGAAAGCATATGACGGAGAGGAAGAAACAAAGCCAAATGAGGATAGCAGAGTTGACGAACCATCTGGAGCAGGTCAATGTTGGTGCTGTCGGAACGATTATTCAGACAAAAGAGGACGGATTTTCCCATCTCCAGGATGAAATGTATAAGACGGTTACCTCTTTCTTTGCAGCTTATGAAGAATACAATACCAAATGTTTATGGGGAACAGATTGAAAGGCAGTTGGAACGGCTGAACCGATTAGAGGAATCGCTTCTGACACTTTCCAAGATTGATGTCGGTACCTTACAATTAGAATATGCACAGGTGGATGTCTACACCGTTCTGAACCTTGCTGCGGAAAACTTAAATGACCTGTTGCTGAAAGAGAATATTTCTGTGGAAATTCCGGATAATGGGTGTATTGAAATTTACGGAGATATGGAATGGACAATGGAAGCCCTTATGAATTTGATGAAAAATTGCATGGAGCATTCCGGGCAAGGGGGAACGATACATTGCAGCTATTCTGGTAATCCTCTTTATGCGGAGATTTTAATATGGGATGATGGTGAAGGCTTTCAGGCGGAGGATATCCCGCATCTTTTTGAACGGTTTTACCGTGGAAAGGGTGTTGACGGAAATGGAATAGGGATTGGTTTATCAGTTTTACAACCTGATTCCCACACTCACTATCCGAAAGAATATTCTGATGCCGCTTCTGCTGGATAAAAAGAAGCCGAATCAGGAGTACTTTGAACAGGTGGTAAATACATTGGGGATTGGGGATAAGCTGGAGTCTCTGCCGAACCAATTATCCGGCGGACAGCAGCAGAGGGCGGCAATAGCCAGATCCTTATTTTGCCCTGGAAAAATATAATAAAATCGGGTTCAACAAGTACAAAACAAACGGACATTAAGGACGCTCGGTATCAATTAAGGTTAATTTAAGATTACGCAAAGAACACATTAAGAGCAAGATGATATACTTTACAGATTAGAATGATAAAAACGAATGCCACAGTAGGAAAGGTTGACATGAAATGAATGAAAATAGAATTATGATTGTTGACGATGAGGTGGATATTTTAAATCTGCTTGAAAAAGCTCTCAACATAGAAGGGTATTACAATATTACAAAAGTTGATAATGGGCTTGATGCAGTAAGTATCTGCAAGCAAATTCAGCCGAATGTCATTATTTTGGATATTATGCTTCCGGGGATTGACGGTTATGAAGTATGTAAACGAATCCGGCAGTTCTCACATTGTCCAATCTTGTTTCTTTCCTCTAAGAATGATGAATTAGATAAAATACTTGGTCTGGCTGTTGGCGGGGATGACTATGTAACCAAACCTTTCAGTCCGAAAGAAGTAGCGTATAGAGTGAAAGCACAATTACGCCGTGCTGAATACAAACAGAAACCAGTACAGAATCATACCATCACGATTGGAGAATTGGTAATCGATCCAGAAGGATGCCGGGTTACGAAGAATGAAAAAGAAGTGGAACTTACTGCGAGAGAATTTGAAATTTTGCATTATCTGGCACAAAATATTGGACGGGTTATCAGTCGGGAGCGTCTATATGAAGCAGTTTGGGGGGAGGATGGTTTCGGTTGTGATAATACCATCATGGTGCATATCCGGCATTTGCGCGAAAAGCTGGAGGACAACCCTACAAAACCACAATATATTATTACGATGAAAGGCTTGGGCTATAAGTTGGTGAACCCCTATGAAAAATAGAAAAACAGTCACTCCCCTTTTTAGAATATTCGTTTTTCTTTGCTCCCTGGTGTTGTTGGTTGCTGTTGCTGCAATCGGCCTGTATTATTATCTTTTTTCGATTCCCGAACCAGAAGGTTTGAGCTTAGCGAACTGGCCGAACCGTTTTACAGAAAATTTTTCTGCTTGGATTGAGAATGAGGGCGGGGAACTGAAAATAGAAGACATAGGGCTGGGACGACTGGACGAATACGGTTTGTGGATTCAGGTGATTGATGAATCAGGACAGGAAATTTTCTCTTATAATAAGCCGGAGAACTACCCGACAAGTTACTCTGCGTCTGAATTGATCGCATTTGGAACGAGTGGTTACGAGAATGGAAATACAGTTTTTGTGAGCAGCTATGAAACGTCCGGGGAAGTCTATAACTATCTTGTTGGGTTTCCCTACCCCGTTGGAAAATATATGCTGTACTATAATGGTGAGACAGTCGGGCGTCTTTCCCCTATATTCCGCATGGCTATATTTTTTGTCCTCTGCGTGGTTGCTGCGGCATTTCTTGTCTATGGCTTTTGGCTTACCCGTCAGATGGGAAAAATCACAAGAGGCATTGAAAGTATTTCACTCCGCACCTATCGGCCATCACAGGAAAAAGGCATCTTCAGCAGCGTCCATGCTGCGTTAAATAAAATGGATATGGAGATTCAGCGAAGCGACCAGCTAAGGGAAAATACAGAGCGGGCGCGTCAGGAGTGGATTGCAAACATTACCCATGATCTGAAAACGCCCCTATCGCCTGTCAAGGGTTATGCGGAATTAATTTCGGATGGTGTTGCAACGGAAAGTCAGACCGTACAGGAATATGGCGCTATTATTCTGAAAAACGTTGATCATGTAGAAAAACTGATCAATGACTTGAAGCTAACCTACCAACTAGATTCCGGGGCATTTCCATTTCATCCCAGGCAGGTACGGTTGGTGCGTTATCTAAGGGAATTAGTGATTGATATTACGAATGATCCGGCATTCTCAGACCGTGATTTAGAATTTGAAAGTAATTTGCCGGAGTTTACTTCTGCGGTTGACCCCGACCTATTCCGGCGGGCCATTCAAAATCTGATTGTCAATGCACTGGTTCATAATCCCCCGGAAACGAAAGTGACCATATCCATTATAAAGGTACAAGAGAGTGGTATTCACATATCTATCCGGGATAATGGTGTGGGGATGAGCGAGGAAGAACAATCGAACCTGTTTCATCGGTATTACCGGGGAACAAATACCAAAGAAAAGCCAGAGGGCAGTGGTCTTGGTCTAGCAATCGCAAAGCAGATTGTCACACTCCACGGCGGAGATATTGTAGTTAAGAGTAAGTTAGAAGAGGGTACAGAATTTTTGATTCTGCTCCCTGTAAATTAAGATGAAATTAAGATACGGAAAAGCCAGCGATAAGATGGATGGTTTATGCTATAAGCATAGATCATCCATCTTTTATAATGTGATCTAAATAATAACCAACAGGAGGTTTTGTATGGAACTGCAATTACAGCATTTGTGCAAGCAATATGGAAGCAAATGTGCCGTTGACAATATAAGCGTCAATTTAGTTCCTGGCGTGTACGGCTTACTTGGCGCAAATGGAGCGGGAAAAACGACTTTGATGCGAATGATCTGCGGCGTTTTGAAGCCTACTTCCGGCAGCATCCGTCTGAATGGAAAAACTATGCAGGAATTGGGAGAACAGTATTACGCTCATTTGGGATATATGCCCCAGGACTTTGGTTTCTATCCTGACTTTACGGCCCGCGAGTTTATGCTTTATATGGCGGCAGTGAAAGGTCTTAGCTCGAAAGAAGCCAGAACAAAAACGGAAAAGCTGCTGGATATGGTCAACTTGCATGATGTGGCGGATAAGAAAATCAAGTCTTATTCTGGTGGCATGAAGCAGCGCTTGGGTATCGCCCAGGCTGAACTGAATGATCCGTCAATTTTGATTTTGGATGAACCAACGGCGGGGCTTGACCCTAAAGAAAGGGTACGATTCCGCAATATTATTTCAGACTTTGCAAAAGAGAAAATAGTTATTCTCTCTACACACATTGTTTCCGATGTTTCCTATATTGCAGACACGATTTTGATGATGAAGCAGGGGCGCTTCTTGTTGCAAGAACCGATGTCTACGGTTACTGACGGCATCCGGGGCAAGGTGTGGGAGGTTCTGGTTAATGACCGGGATGCAGCCGAATACAGCAGGCGCTTTTGCGTCGTTAATCTGCACCACGAAAACGATAAGGTGCGTCTGCGAATTTTGGATGAAGCAGCTCCGGCGGCGGATGCCTATACGGTTGAACCGAGTTTGGAAGATTTGTTCTTGTACCATTTTGGCGAGGAAGTGCAGAACGAAAGGGGTGGAAATGATGAAAACGCTGGTTAAGTATGAGTTCCTGAAAATCCTGCGAAAGAAATCTACGCTTATTGTGATGGCCGTCAGCCTGCTATTAACAGCGTTCCTTTTTGGCCTGCCGATTTTGCAGTATCAGACCTACAATGCAGATGGAGTGATCAAGGGCCTTGACGGAATTGCTTATACAAAGGATCAGTATTCGCAGATTTCCGTCCCTCTGGCGGATGAATACATTACTGAAACAATCCGTGAAGTACAGGAGCTTTTTGAAAATCCCGATAATGTGGGATTTGACGGAACAGATCAGTTCTTAATTGGAGATGCCTACTGGAATGGTATTGCACCAAGGGAGGAACTGTTAAAAACGATTGCATCCACCTATGCCGCCCCTGGGGTAACGGCCTGGTACAGCAGTCTGCCGGAACTGAATATAACGAACGGTGCAAACTTCTATCAGACAAGAGAGGCAAAAATAGCTACCCTGTTAAATGATTCGTCTCGTGGATTGTCTGATGAACAGAAAGAATACTGGCAGAATATAAACAGCCAGGTAGAAACGCCATTCCAGTATGGATATTATGAGGGGTGGCTTACCATCAATACCTGTTTTGAACTGTTAATGTTCGCAATATTGGCTGTTTGTATTGTACTTGCACCCGTGTTTTCCGGCGAGTATCAGGCGGGAACAGATGCGGTCATTTTGTCGGGCAAGTATGGAAAAACAAAATTGACAACTGCAAAGATCATTGCATCCTATCTGTTTGGGCTTTTTGCATTTACCATTCATATCCTCGTGGCCTTTGGATTGCCTCTTGTGGCGTTTGGTGTTGATGGGTGGAATCTTCCCATGCAGATTGCAGGTACATCAATACCGTATCCATTTACGTTCCTGCAGGGAATCCTGGTCAATCTGGGCGTTATTTACTTTGTCCTGTTTGCCATAATCGGCCTGACGTTGCTTCTTTCCTCAAAGATGAGAAGTCCTTATCTTGTATTGATCGTACTTGTGCCTGTGCTGTTTATTCCAATGTTTCTTTCTGCAAACGGAACAACTGGCGCTTACAATTTGACTTTATTCCTGCTGCCTTACTATGCGGTTCAGCCTCAATTTGGATCTTATATTTCCTATCAATTAGGCAGTTTGGTACTGGACGCATTTTCCACAAGGACAATTTTGTATGCGGTGCTGACTGTTTGTATGCTTCCTCTCGCAAAGCGGGGCTTTAAAAAGCATCAAGTTTCATAAGGGTGCGTGAATGTGAATAGAAAAAGATTGATAATCATCGGTTTGGTCTTGGCGGTAATTGTTATTATTGCTGTGTTGGCGATTACTCAATCACCAAAATGGTCACGATTATCTTTTGAAGCTGTTGTCCAGGAAACTATTACGCAACCTGACGGTGAAGTACGATTGATTGTTGAGCGAACAACAGAAATTTATAATAGCCCTATGAACTCACTGGGTATTAGTGAAAGTACAGAAATAGTAGATACGGACGGAAATCCAATGATGCTTGAGGAAATCCAATCAGGTGATATAGTCAAGGTTATTCTCAAAAACGCCTTTAATGAATGGTGATGTCTGCGCCAGCAGACATGTCCGTTTACTATCCAACAGTCTATGAAATTCAACTAATTAACAATTGATTACGGAGAAATCTGCCGTACAATGACAAAGGAAAAAGCCCTTGTGCGGCAGGCTCTTTGCAATCTGTATTCTGCTGAAGCAGATACGGTCTTATGCGGGCAAAATGGATTGAAACTGTCATTCTGTTATTATAAGCAATGGGGCGCAAAAAGAAAAATGGTCAGAGGCATGAGCAGGTATATCCTCTACGGTTCAGTAAAAGTGGCAAGGTAGAAATTGAAAAAGCGTATGCAACACATTATGTAGCTTCTGCTCGTATAGCAGCTTAAAAAGAAGGGTAGGAGCAGAAATAAATCGAAGATTTATAAAAAATTTACAATCAGAAAAATTGCGCTGATTGTAAAGATACTTTTTCTGTGGTATGATATGAGTAAAAGAAAAGATCTTTCTGCTATTAGAGTTTAGACAAAAGGAAGGCCGGTGAGACTATGGCAGAATTGAATTTTGAAAGAAAACACGCAGAAGATTTGCAGAGACTGCGGGGCTTCCGCCTTCTGGATGATGATTTTATGAGCAAAGTCTTTGAAGATAAAGCGTGTTCACAGTTTTTATTGCAGATCATTTTGGACAAAAAAGATTTGAGTGTCCAAAAAGTACACGCGCAGCATGATGTAAAGAATTTGCAGGGACGTTCCATTCGGCTAGACATTATAGCAATTGATGGAAAAGGACGGGTATATAATATTGAAATTCAAAGAAGTGATAAGGGAGCCAGCATTAAGAGGGCAAGGTATAACAGCAGTCTGTTGGATGCAAATGTAACGGAGCCGGGTGACGATTATGAGAACCTTCCAGAAACGTATGTTATTTTCATTACAGAGAATGATGTACTGAAGGCGGGCTTGCCCATTTATCACATTGACCGGACAATTAAAGAAACTGGTGTAATGTTTGGGGATGAAGCACATATCATATATGTAAATTCCCAGATAAAAGATGACACCGAACTTGGTAAACTGATGCATGATTTTTCCTGCACGGATGCGAAAGATATGCATTATAAAATATTAGCTGATCGAGTACGCTATTTTAAAGAGGATGCGAAAGGAGTGGAAGCTATGTGTAGAGCCATGGAGGATATGAGAAAAGAAGCCGCTGCTGAACAAAATATTCTTACATTATTAGGAGCTATTAAGAATTTAATGAAAAATCTTGGAATGTCGGCAGAACAGGCAATGACCGCTCTGGGAGTATCAGACTCTGAGAGAGGTATTCTTATTAAAAGAATTTAATAAATTATCAACAGGCCGATCAAAGCTCAAGATTGGGCGATGGTCGGCTTTTGAAATTAAGAAATGATATGATCCTGACTGCGGTCAGTTTCTGAAATGTGGGGATGTCCGAGGATACTGTCTACATTGGTGCAGACTGTCCGTAACTCCTTTTGATATTCTTTAAAATACGGATAGGTGTCATATTGGGCTGACCGTTTTATGGCCAGTTTTTCTTTTTAGCTTTTAGTGACTTCATGGATGGAATTTTTTCATCGATATTTTCTTTTATAATAATTTGACTGCAGATTCATAAAGCGTAATCTCCACCTGATGTTCCTGACGGAATTTTTTCTTATTTCTGAATTTCAGCATTTGTGTAAAAACCGGTTTGTTGGAAAGATACTGTCCGGTATAGTAAATGTGTTGATTGATATTTTTTAAGCTTGCTTCGGTAGACTTGACTGCTTTCCTGGATTCCTTGCACTTTTCGGAAATATCATTAAAAGTCATTTGTAGATTTTCCCTGTGGCACATATCCATGACCGATTGCTGCAGGTGTTTCAAATAATCATTTGTTAAATGGTGCTTGTAACCGACACGGCTGTCACAAGGACGCTCCATGAAGGTTTGTCGTTCCACATCCAGCTTTCGTAGAGAATTTATGATGATGTGTACATGGATATTTTCACTGCCATTATGACCGTTCATATGAGTACAGACAAGAGTTTGATAGCTGGGGAAATTCTTTTTTGCGTATTCCGTTCCCAGGGCTTGTGCCAGTTCTCCGGTCAGGCCGTGGTCATCCTTATCTTTCAGATCAAAGCTCAGAATATAGTGATGGGATTTAATATCATCCGCCCGTTTTCATCAAGGATGGGTTTCATCGTAAACTCATCATGCTGGAACAGCATGTAGTCAATGATTTGACTGAAATCAGCGTTTTTGCTTGCGATGTGTTTCAACACTGCCATGATAATCAACTGCCATTTTCGCAATCTCTTTTCTCATATCAAAAATCTGAGAGATACATTCATATATTTCATCCTGCATTGCTTTGGAACGGATGCCGCCCATGTGGAAATACCGTGCAATCTGATTTAGGTTGCTCCCGATTTTTCCAAACTCTGCATTTGACAGACGAAGGGTAATGTGGTGGGAGCGTTTTATTTCTGTGTCTTTTTCTGGCCTTGCCATAAGCTCGCCTTTACTTTGAATTTTTTTATCTTATCCCGAATAATTGGGGATAAGGATGTTTTTATGTGTCAGCATACCCGGTATACGCTGTATGATGCTGCGAACACAATTTTTGTGGATGCCAAATAGCACAATCTCATTGTGCAGCAACCGAGGGAATGGGGTGCTGGATGTCCAGTGGACATCCGTTTAGCACCGACCGAAGCGGAGCGTAGATCGGAATCCCCGTCAAGATATGCCAGGTGTGCAAAAAACCATGAAATGGGGTTTTTGTGTCACATAGGCGAATCTTGCCCTAGAAAAGAATTTCTCTCTCATATATCCCTATCGGAAAAAACACAAAAACAAGCCGTACACAAAATTTGATATAACAGCTTGTTTTCCGGCCTTTGAGGGAAGGGGTTAGTGAAAGGGGCTGGTAAAATGGCAAAGAAAAAAGCAGAGCAGGAAACACTGGCTGAAAGAAGTACCGTGAAACTTGATCCGGGATTGAGCCGGGAAGAACGTATTTTGAGCTTTATAGAGCAGATTAAAAATCCATACTGCTATCTGGATGATGGTGTAGTGGTAAAGATCAGCTTTATGGATACGGACGTCACCTTAGAGGAGCGGATGAAAGAATATGTGCGGAATCTGTAAAAAGAATAGTTTTATCGCGATACCCTCTTGAAAAATATGCGGAGTTATGGTAATTTGGATGCAGGTCAAAAAATTTAAGAACTAACAATGAGTAGAACTCCTATGATTGAGGGTCATCCTATGTCTCAATCACAGGAGGTTTTTTATGGCTAAAAAGAAAAATAAAATCTATCGTGCTGGTGCTTATAAGAGACTGTCGCAGGATGATAGCAGGGGCGAGGTAAGTAACAGTATCATCAACCAGACGGAACTCATTAAGGATTACGGGAAAAAGCACAGCGATATTGAAGTCGTTGCGGAGTACGATGACGCTGGTTATTCAGGGACGAACTTTAACCGTCCTTCTTTTCAGAAGATGATGGAGGAAGTGAAATGGGGGAATATCCAGTGCATCATGGTAAAGGATTTTTCCCGGTTTGCCAGAAACTTTCTGGATGCGGGCGAGTATCTGGAGCAGATTTTTCCCTTTCTGGGAGTGAGGTTTATCTCCGTTAATAACCATTACGATAATGATACAAAGGAAAGAACCGCAGGAGACTGGGATGTAGTAAATTGAAAATCACAACTATCATGGCATTCAAATTTCTCCGCCGGATACTGTAAACTGGAAAGACATAAAGGGATTTGCATTATCAGGAATGGGAAAGAAAGTGGAAAGTGAAGAGCAATTTGAGGTTGATATATGTCTGGAAGATTATTTTCAGAGTATTCGACCAGGAAAGGATATTTATCAAAAATTGAAACGAGATAAACTTTTCGGGTTAAATGGAGATGACCAGATTTATGTGATTAGTAGTGTGTTTTCAGCATTAACAGCTCAAATTGAGTATGAAGAAAATGTTTACATCTTATGTGACGGCAGATGATTTCACATTGAAAATAATTTTTATCATTTTGTAAAAGGTGCTGTGGCTCGGATACCAGTTTCTAATTTAACATTGCCTAAATGTGATAAGAATGAAGATGAAGGAAAATATAATGAGAAAGTCTCTAAAACGGATCAAGAGTTTTGCTTAATGGATAAGCGATTAGTGGCTGTGAATGGTGGAAGCAAAAAAATCGAAGCATGTGATATATTTACGGCCCAGAAGCAATTTGTTCATGTGAAAAGTAAATGTAGATCGTCGCAACTGAGTCATTTGTTTGTACAAGGAAGAATTTCAGCAGAGTGTTTTATAAGTGATCAGGAGTATCGCAGGCAAGTATCAGAAATTATTGAAAGTCAACCGGGAAAAGAAGTTTTCGATTATAGGCAAAAGCCAAATGCAAATGAATTTGAGGTTGTATATATCATTATTGATAATACGGTTGGAAAAGTAGAAGATAGGTTGCCTTTCTTTAGTCTGGTTAATTTAATGCTCACTATTCAAGATTTAGATAGGATGCATATGAAATATTCAATTAAAATGGTAGAAAAAGAAAATTGATTATATGTATGTAGTGAAATAGATTTGATAGATTAAATCTTTCGGAAAAAAACCGGAGGATTTTTTAGTCCTTACTTGACATTAGCAGATGAGCCTACCGGGAATCTGGATCAGAAGAATTCGAAGGAAATCATTGACATGTTGAAATTGTCAAACCGGAATCTGAATCAGACCATCTTACTGATTACCCATGATGAGAGGATTGGGCTGGAAGCAGATCGTATTATAACGATAGAGGACGGGCGCATAATCAGCGATCATTCCCATGGAACTGTCGAGTGGCAGAAAAGTATTTAGGGGGCGCTTTCTTTTTGAAAATTTTCAGGAGGAGTTTATGAGATTGCCGGCTATCTTTGGAGACCGGGGAGTGAAGGATACAGCACGTTTATGGCAATCCATTTAAACCGAAAAGCTGATGAATGTACAAGGCTTCTCTATGCAGAACTTGTAGTGGCGAATCTGTTAATAGAATATATCGGATACGAATGTTTTAAGCGATTAATCAATAAGATACAGCCAAAGTATGTGTCGTGTATGATACAGATAAATACAGATGATAGCTTTGTGTCAGAGTCGCCGTATCTCCATGTGTTTGAGCGTTTGGAGAGTGTTCATCATCAAATAGATGAAGAAGGGTTGACCAGGGTGATGGAAAATATTTGTTATCATTTAGCAAGGAAGGAAGAGAAACTTCTTCCTAATGGGAAAAAGCTGATTCGATTGGATTTTGAGCAGTAATTATGTGGGGAAATGTTCTGGCTGTAAACATTAGGGGAGATATTATGTATTAAAAAAATATGGAAATAACGTAATTATAAGTTTTTGGGTCTTTAAGTATTCTGCCCTTTTTTTGATACGGGATGTACAGGAAAATTTGGAGTTAAGATAAAGAATAAAACTTGGGAATAAAGCAGGGATGTAAAACATGCACATCATCATAAAATTCCGATATATTATGATTAGGGGTCAAAAGGTATTTTGCCCCCTATGATAGAAAGATATATTAGGAGAAGTTTTATGGAAGAAAGAGTGCAACCCCTGTCCAATACCTGCAGCTTTTCCGGCGTAAAGCCGATTATGATGGATTTACCTTATCCTCCCATTCAGGTAAGCGGAAAAAATCAGGCTTATGCGAATTTACTCAGTATTGATTATTGCGGCTCTGTGTCAGAAATGACTGCAATTGCCCAGTATATTAACAATGAAAATCGCTTATCCTGCGAAAAGTGCCCTGTAGCAAAAACAATTTTAGGAATTGGGATGGCTGAAATGATACATCTGCAAAAATTAGGAGAATTGATTTTTCTATTGGGTGGTAATATTGATTTTATAGCAAAGCAATGCAATGGAAGGAAAATGATGTGGACGCCGGAATACCTGTCTATTCCAGGAAATATCGGAAAAATGCTGATTGCTGATATAGAAGCCGAAAAAGCGGCAATCCGTCAATATCAAATGCATAGTAAGATGATAAATGACAAGTATGTCAATGCTGTGTTAGCAAGAATTATCAAGGACGAGGAGTATCATATTATGCTGCTCCAGGCGTTGATGAAAGAGTTGTAATTTGATGCAAGTCATAATTTCATGATAAACGGATATGTCTGTTGACGCAGTATTTTCAGAGTCTAGTATGATCCACGGTAATTAGCGATATGTTTTACGCAGGATAAATTTTCAGTCTGCAAGGCGGAGGAATGAGGCGATGCGGTGGCATCGTCGATTGACGACAACGCAGTAGATGGAAATTTAGACAAGTGAAACTTGTTGCTAATTACTGTGGATCATACTAGAGCGTGTTTGGAAATTCATTCCCGCGATCTGCACGCCCCACTTTGCGGTATATTTACCCCGCCTTCGGTCAACGTAGCCCGCTACGTCTCCCTCATTTGAGGCAAATCTCCCACAAACTTGGACGCACATCTCACGGAAAGCAATTTTCAAACACGCTCTAGTACTATATCCGGTTAGTTTCTAAACTATAACCGGATACAGCCTGGCCAATT
>UQAW01000079.1 GCA_900539175.1 uncultured Lachnospiraceae bacterium | reverse complement strand
ACGAATACTGGCGGCGATTGCGGGAGCACAAGGTGCGGAGCAATCGACTTTCATGGATGGTGATGTCTGCGCCAGCAGACATGTCCGTTTACTATGCAAACTATCTGAAAACCGATACCAGCAAAAAGGCTGATTGCATTAAGTTTGCAGAATGCGCGCTTATGATTCCGGGATTTATGGAAAAATATATCAACTAAAAATTGGAAGGGCATGTTCGGGAAAGATTTCCGGATATGCCCTTTCTAAACGAACATGGTTGGTGGCGTGGATATCATCATATAGGAAAGTGACTAATATCTCACAAAATTTGTTGCAAATAATGAAAAAACATCAAATTATCGAAAAATAGTTGTGCAGTTTGTTGGCGTGGGGTATAATTAATACATCATAAAATAGAGGAGGATTTGTGATGCTGGATCAGTCTTATTATGCGAAAGCAGACGAGATTATTGAGCAATATGGACGGAAAGCCAGTTCCCTGATACCGATCATGCAGGACATTCAGGGAGAATACCGCTATCTGCCGGGGGAATTACTGACTTATGTGGCAAAGGAAATCGGGGTAAAAGAAGCAAAGGCATATAGTGTTGCTACTTTTTATGAGAATTTCTCATTTGAGCCAAAAGGGAAATACATCATCAAAGTCTGTGACGGTACGGCCTGCCATGTTCGGAAATCTGCCCCCATTTTGGAGGCGTTATTTAAAGAACTTGGTTTGAGCAAGAAAAAACATACCACAGATGATATGCTCTTTACGGTGGAGACGGTTTCTTGTCTGGGCGCCTGCGGACTGGCTCCAACATTGATGGTCAATGAACAGGTACATCCCTGTATGACACCAGAAAAGGCAATTGAATTAATCGAAGAATTGCGGGGTGAGAGCGTATGACAATTGATACCAGGGAAGATTTGTTAAGAGCAGCCGGTGAGGCGAAGGTGCAGCTGGAATCTTATCAATGCCGGATTTTGGTCTGTTCAGGTACCGGATGTGTAGCAACCGGGTCAGAGGCAGTTTATGAAAAGTTTCTGGAAATCGCAATGGATGCTCCAGATGTACAAGTAGAATTTAATACCTGTGGAGGACAGCATACCATCGGCGTGAAGCATACCGGATGTCAGGGCGTCTGTGAACTTGGACCCTTGGTTCGGATTCAAAAGGGCGATAAAGTAATTCAGTATGTTCAGGTGAAACCAAAGGACTGTAAAGAAATTTTCGACCGTTCCGTTATGGAGAACGATGTGTTGGAGCGCCTTTTGTATAAGCAGGATGGAACCACCTGCGAAGGACCGGATGAGATTCCGTTTATCGCAAAGCAGACCAGGATTACTTTAAGCAATTGTGGAAAATATGACGCTCTTTCTCTGGAGGAATACATAGCATCCGGCGGTTTTTCGGCATTTGAGAAGGCACTTTTTGACATGACGAAAGAAGAAGTGGCTGACGAAGTTGAAAAATCAGGACTCCGCGGACGCGGAGGCGGGGGCTTCCCCACCGGAAGAAAATGGAAACAAGTGATGCGGCAGAAAGAGAAAGTCCGCTACGTGGTATGCAACGGTGACGAGGGCGATCCGGGTGCATTTATGGATGGCTCTGTGATGGAAGGTGATCCGTATGCATTGTTGGAAGGGATGATGATCGCTGCCCACACAGTAGGAGCGCAGGACGGATATATCTATGTGCGTGCGGAGTACCCGAATTCGGTGGCACGCCTGCAGCATGCGATTTCGGAACTGGAGAAACACCATCTGCTGGGTGAGAAGATTCTGGGAACTGATTTCAGTTTTTGTATGCATATTAACCGGGGAGCCGGAGCGTTTGTCTGCGGTGAGGGTTCTGCATTGACAGCGTCTATCGAAGGAAACCGCGGGATGCCCCGCGTGAAACCGCCGAGAACCGTAGAGAGGGGACTTTGGGAAAAGCCCACAGTGCTGAACAATGTGGAGACATTTGCCATCGTGCCGAAGATAGTGAAGAGGGGGTCTGCATGGTATCGTGGCTTTGGTACGGAGGGCAGTCCGGGAACAAAGACATTTTCACTGACTGGTTCCATTCGGAATACAGGATTGATCGAGGTTCCCATGGGAACTACTTTGCGGGAGATTATCTTTGATATCGGAGGCGGATTGAAGGGGGATGCACAGTTTAAAGCCGTACAGATCGGAGGTCCTTCCGGCGGCTGTCTTACTGCGGATCATCTGGACGTGCCTCTGGATTTTGATTCCGTGAAAAAGTACGGAGCGATTATCGGTTCCGGCGGTCTTGTTGTTATGGATGAGCATACCTGTATGGTTGAGGTTGCGCGCTTCTTTATGAGTTTTACCCAGCGAGAGTCCTGCGGAAAATGCGTTCCATGCCGGGAAGGTACCAAGCGTATGCTGGAGATTCTGGAGCGAATTGTGGAAGGCAAGGGAGAGATGGAGGATCTGGACAGACTGGAAGAACTGGCTGAAATGGTGAAGAATATGGCGCTGTGCGGTCTGGGCAAGAGTGCACCGCTTCCCGTATTGTCAACACTGAAAGTGTTCCGTGACGAGTATGAAGAGCATATTAAGGAGCATAAGTGCCGTGCGAAAGTCTGTCAGGCAATGCGCCGCTTTGTCATTAATCCGGAATATTGTAAAGGCTGCGGAAAATGTGCCAGGAACTGTCCGGTGGGAGCAATCACCGGTGTCAGGAAAGAAGCATATCACATCGACAGCAGTCTGTGTATCAAGTGCGGTTCCTGTAAAGATAATTGTGCATTTGATGCAATTTATATTGAAGCATAGGAGGGACGAATATGGGTACAATAACAATAGACGGTAGAAAAGTAGAATTTACCGATGAAAAAAATGTCCTTTCTATCATCAGAAAGGCAGGGATTGATTTGCCTACGCTGTGTTATCATTCGGAACTGTCCACATACGGAGCCTGCCGTCTGTGTACGGTGGAGGATGACCGGGGAAGGACGTTTGCGTCCTGTTCGGAAGAGCCAAGAGATGGAATGGTGATCTATACCAATACGCTGAGATTGAAAAAATACCGGAAATTAATTGTGGAACTGCTTTTGGCATCTCACAGCAGAGACTGTACTACTTGCGTGAAGAGCGGAGAATGTAAGCTGCAGGAACTTGCACACCGGATGGGTGTTATGAAGGTACGTTTTGAGAATACGAAAGAGCGTCAGCCGCTGGATAACAGTTCTTATTCGATTGTCCGTGATCCGAATAAATGTATACTGTGCGGCAACTGTGTCCGTGTCTGTGAGGAATTACAGGGTATCGGAACTCTGGGAGTTGCTTTCCGGGGGACGGAAGCCATGGTTATGCCGGCTTTTAATCAGGCGATTTCCGGAACGGAATGTGTTGCATGCGGACAGTGCCGTGTATTTTGTCCCACTGGTGCAATCAGTATTCATACGGACATGGATGCAGTATGGGAAGTGTTGGCTGATCCGGAAGTACGTGTTGTAGCGCAGGTAGCTCCTGCCGTGCGTGTAGCAGTGGGAGATGCCTTTGGATTGACCAAGGGACGCAGTGTTATGGGAAAAATCGTAAATGTGCTTCACCGAATCGGATTTGATGAGGTTTACGATACCACCTTCAGTGCGGATTTGACGGTTATGGAGGAGTCTGCCGAGTTTCTGGAACGGATTAAGGAAGGAAAACATCTGCCGCTTATGACTTCCTGCTGCCCGGCGTGGGTGAAACTTGTCACGGATCAGTATCCGGACTATAAGGAAAATCTTTCTACCTGTCGTTCGCCTCAGGGAATGATGTCTGCAGTTACCAAAGAGTGGTTCCGGGATACGGAACATGCCGGCGGCAAACGGACAGTGATGGTATCCTTTATGCCATGTACAGCCAAGAAGATGGAAATCAAACGGTCAAACAGTTTCACCAAAGGTGAACAGGATACCGATTATGTCATCACAACGACAGAATTGATTCGGATGATCCGCAATTCCGGAAGTGACTTTGGAACACTGGAACCGGAGGCAAGTGATGTTCCATTTGGATTCGGTTCTGGCGGAGGTGTTTTGTTTGGGGTTACTGGTGGGGTTACGGAGGCGGTGCTCCGCAGAATGATTCCCCAGCACGATAAAGCAGCGCTGGAAGCGATTGCAATGTGCGGTGTCCGTGGAGATGAAGCAATCCGGGAATTTACGATTCCGTATGAAGGACAGAATATCAATATCTGTGTAGCCAGTGGTCTGGCAAATGCCCATGAAGTTATGAGACGGGTGAAGAGTGGTGAAGCGAATTATCATTTGATTGAAGTGATGGCATGCCGCCGTGGGTGTATTATGGGAGGAGGACAGCCTCCAAAAGCAGGTACACGTACAAAAGCAGCAAGAGCAAAAGGAATCTACAATGCAGATAATGTAGCGATGATTAAGAAACCGGATGAAAATCCTATGATCCAGTCTCTGTACGAAGGATTTTTAAAAGGAAAGACACACGAATTACTTCATAATGACGGATATTGATGCATTGATAGATGGGGTGTCATTCATGTGTGTGGATGATGTCTGAAAAGTATTTCCATCGGAGCGTGTTTGAAGTTTTATTCCTGTAAATGGGAATAAAATTTTCAAACACGCTCTAAATTTTGCCTGGTTATTTTCAGCAGTAGTTGGTGAATATTGATTTCCTCAATTGTGCTGACAGCACAATTTTTTTTTCGCTGCTTTGTTCTCGCAGTCTATTGCTGCACTTCTTTGCACTTGCTATAATAGAGTCAGCAAAGCTGTAGACGAAGTTGTCATACTGAAGTCTATGGCTTTTTTGTATACAGGGAAAATTTGCTTATGGCGGAAAAATTATTTGCGGAAGAGAAACAAGGAGGAATTTCAGATGTTAAATGAAGCTTTACCTAAAATTGTTACAGAAATGCTGCCGGGCCCTATTTCTAAAAGTGTAATTGAACGGCGTGAAAGGGTTGTTCCAAATGCAATCAAATGTGTCTATCCTTGTGTAATGAAACAGGCATCAGGTGCTATGATTGAAGATATGGATGGAAATTATTTTCTGGATTGGATCGGCGGTGTTGGGGTATTGAATGTGGGTCATTGCCATCCTGATCTGGCAGCAGCAGTAAAAGAACAGGCAGATAAATATTTTCATGGAATGTTCAATGTGGTTACACACGAAGGGTATGTTGCTTTGGCTGAAAAACTTGGTGCACTTGTTCCGGTTCGCGGCACAAAGAAAAAGGTTATGTTTGCAAACAGCGGCGCTGAGGCAGATGAAAATGCAGTGAAAATTGCAAAGGCATATACGAAACGTCCCAATATCATTGTATTTTCAGGTGCTTTTCACGGAAGAACGATGCTTACGATGGCTATGACTGCCAAGAAATCATATGCAAAAGGCATGGGGCCGTTTCCGGATGGTGTATATAGAGCAGAATACCCTTATTTGTACAGAAAGCCTGCGGGTATGACAGAGGATGAGGCACTGATTTATTATACAAAAAGTATTGATAAAATATTTGAGGAAGCTTCCCCGGCAGAATATGTTGCAGCAATTATATTGGAGCCGCTGCAGGGGGAAGGCGGATTTATCCCTGCTCCGGTAGAATGGGTGAAATCGCTTCGTAAAGTTTGTGATGAACATGGAATCCTGTTGGTTGCCGATGAGGTGCAAAGTGGTTTTGGGCGTACAGGGAAATTATTTGCCTCTGAATATTGGAAGGAGGCCGGATGCGAACCTGATATGATTGCAACTGCAAAATCGATTGCCGGCGGTGTTCCCCTGAGTGCGGTTATTTCACGCACAGAGGTTATGGATGCCGTTCCTGGCGGAGTCATTGGAGGTACTTACGGAGGAAATGCGCTTGCCTGTGCTGCGGGATTGAAAGTATTGGAAGTGATAGAACGGGATCATCTCCTTGAACGTTCCAATGAAATCGGAAGAATTTGCATGGAGAAATTCAATCAGTGGAAGGATGTTTATGAAGTAGTAGGAGATGTCCGCGGACTGGGTGCTATGATAGGAATTGAATTTGTAAAAGATAAAAAGACAAAAGAGCCGGCGGCAGAATTTGTATCTTTGCTTATAAAAGAGTGTGCAGACCATGGTCTTTTAATAGAAAGTGCAGGAACTTATGGAAATGTTATCCGGTTTCTGGCTCCTCTTGTTATCACGGATGCACAGTTGAATGCGGGCTTTGACATTATGGAAAAAGCCATACAAAGATTAAGTAAATTGTAATAGCTGACACCACTCAATTACCGGAAGTGACAGAAGGATTTTAAAAATTTCGGTCATAAAAATAGGGGAAACAAAGGATTTTGGATTGACAATCGTTGTAATCAATAGTAGAATGAATTGCAAAGCAATTTTGTAACTATAGGTGCAGGAAGATTGGTCATGGATAGTTACGGATTCTGTTAATTAGTTTATGAAAGTGGGTTTTTACGATGAAGAAGAGAATTTTGTCCATTCTGGTTGAGAATACTTCTGGTGTTTTGAGTCGGGTTTCAGGTCTGTTCAGCCGCCGTGGTTATAATATCGACAGTTTGACGGTCGGCGTTACCGCAGATCCCAGATTTTCAAGGATGACTGTTGTATGTACCGGAGATGAGATGATTCTGGATCAGATCACCAAGCAGCTTGCAAAACTTGTGGATGTCCGTGACATCAAAGTACTGAAGCCGGATGAAAGTGTAAGCAGAGAATTGATTTTGGTTAAGGTGTTGGCAGATGCTGCGGAACGTCAGAACTTAATTGCAATCGCTGATGTATTCCGTGCCAAGATCGTAGATGTGGGAACAGGTTCTCTGATTATTGAAATGACAGGTGCTCACTCTAAAATAGATGCATTTTTAAGATTACTGGAAGGTCATGAGATTCTGGAACTGGCGAGAACCGGTATTACAGGTTTGTCCAGAGGAAAAGAAGACGTCCGGTATTTGGATTAAGCTAGCTAAAGGTACATATTCTGCGGTTATATTCTGCGGAACCTTTAACAAAAATATATATTAAATAAGTGGAGGAATAGATAAATGTCAGCAAGAATTTTCTATCAGGAAGATTGTAACCTTTCCTTACTGGATGGTAAGACAATTGCAATTATCGGTTACGGCAGTCAGGGACATGCACATGCATTGAACTTAAAGGAATCCGGATGCAATGTTATTATCGGTCTCTATGAGGGAAGTAAATCATGGGCAAAGGCAGAGGCACAGGGATTTCAGGTATATACTGCAGCAGAAGCAGCTAAGCAGGCTGATATCATCATGATCCTGATCAATGATGAGAAACAGGCAGCAATGTATAAAAAAGATATTGAGCCGAATCTGGAAGAAGGCAATATGCTGATGTTCGCTCATGGATTTGCGATCCATTTCGGACAGATCGTACCGCCGAAATTCGTAGACGTTGCAATGATTGCACCAAAAGGACCTGGACATACCGTAAGAAGCGAGTATCAGGCAGGCAAAGGTGTTCCTTGTCTGGTTGCTATTGAGCAGGATGCGTCCGGAAAAGCTCTGGATAAAGCCCTTGCTTACGCACTGGGAATCGGTGGAGCAAGAGCAGGTGTTCTGGAGACTACATTCAGAACAGAGACAGAGACAGACCTGTTCGGTGAGCAGGCAGTACTTTGCGGCGGTGTATGTGCACTGATGCAGGCTGGTTTTGAAACTCTGGTTGAGGCAGGATATGATCCAAGAAACGCTTATTTTGAGTGTATCCATGAGATGAAACTGATCGTAGACCTGATTTACCAGTCAGGATTTGCAGGCATGAGATATTCAATCTCCAACACTGCTGAGTACGGTGATTACATCACAGGACCAAAGATCATCACAGAAGAAACAAAGAAGGCTATGAAGAAGATCCTTTCCGATATCCAGGATGGTACTTTTGCAAAAGACTTCCTGCTTGATATGTCTGCAGCAGGCGGACAGGCTCATTTCCGTGCCATGAGAAAACTGGCAGCTGAGCATCCGGCTGAGAAAGTTGGTGAGGAAGTTCGTAAACTCTATAGCTGGAGCAACGAAGATAAATTGATCAACAACTAATCGCGAGAATCAATTCGCTGATGTTGTCGGCGAATGATGAATCAGAATCAAAGACCGGTATTGGAACAGCGATTGCCAAAGGCAGTGCTGATTTCAAATCGGTCTTTTTACTTAAATGATGCATTCGTGCCAGAGCAACGAATTTCTTTGTGCAGAGCTGACATTGAAACGTACATCGGAACGGTCCATAATGAAATCAGAAAATCAAATACGAAAACAAAGCAACGATGCTGAGAAGAGATTCTTGGCATCTTTTTTGTTTAGGAGGAATGATTATGGAATATGAAGTACAGAAACATTTGCATTATGCGGGAATACCAAGCTTTAATTTGTTTCCTGTAACAAGAGAACTGGAAGGTGTGGATATCGCGGTTATGGGGGTCCCCTTTGACAGTGGGGTGACAAACAGGCCAGGCGCAAGGCTTGGCCCAAGAGCAATCCGCAGCATGAGTCAGCTTACCAACTGTTTTTCCTATCCATGGGATTATAAGATCGGCCAGACTGCAAAAATCATTGACTATGGTGATGTGGGATATTATGTGGGAGCAAATACCACAAAGGTTATGTTGGAAGAAACCTATGAACATGCGAAGAAAATTTTAAATGCCGGATGTAAGCTTTTGACATTGGGTGGGGATCACACGATTCCTTACGGAATGGTAAGGGCTGCAAGTGAGAAATATGGAAAACTGGCATTGCTGCATTTTGATTCTCACCAGGACAGTACGCCAACTACGGATGGAAATGTCTCTCATGCTAATTTCGCCTATGATTTACAGAAAGAAGGATGTATTGATCCGTCACATTCCGCACAGGTATTCATCCGTACAGAAATGACAGGCTGTGGTTACAATATCTTTTATGCGCAGGATGCCGTATTCATGGATATGGAGGAATTGGCAGCTAAAATAAAAGCAGTTATCGGTAATATGCCGGTATACCTGACTTTTGATATTGATGCCCTGGATCCTTCGGCGGCACCGGGAACCGGAACTCCGGTTATCGGGGGACCATCTTCTGCACAGGTGAGAAAGTTATTGTATGCATTAAAAGGAATCCATGTCGTAGCAGCAGACCTGGTAGAAGTGCTTCCGGCGTATGATCATGGTGAGATTACAGCACTTGCAGCTGCGACCATAGCACAGGATCTGATGTATCTGATGTACAATAAATAAGCGAAGCAAAATTCAAATTATGATCTATGATTCAGGAGGATTATTATGAAAAAGAAAATTTTAAGTGTAGCGCTGGTGTTGGCAATGGCTGTTTCCATGAGTGCATGTGGGGCTGATAAAGCAGGAAAAACGTCTGACAGCAAGGAATCCGGCGAGTTGACAAAGCTTTCTCTTGGCACAACTTCATGGCCTACCAATATGTTCTTCTTTCTTGCGGAAGAAAAGGGGTTTTATGAGGCAAACGGGGTGGATGTAACCATTCAGGAATTTTCATCTACCACAGAGAGCACGAATGCATTTGTTGGAGGTCAGCTCGACTTTTGTACCTTTGCATCATCCGAGACCATTTCACCATTTTTTCAGGGAGCGGAGTATTCCGTTGTACTTGAGACCGATAAATCCAATGGATGTGAAGGTCTGGTAGCAACTTCTGATATCAAGAATGTTACAGACTTAAAAGGAAAAACAGTCGCAACGCAGTTGTACAGTGTAGACCATATGTTTTTACTGACGCTGCTGAATGAAAATGGAATGACAGAAAAGGATATTCATATTGTGGACATGTCCATTCAGGAATCTGGCAATGCATTTGTTGCAGGACAGTGTGATGCGGCATGTATCTGGGATCCCTATTTTTCACAGGCAAAGGATGCAGGGGGAACGGAATTGTTTTCTTCCGCAGATAACCCGGATTTGATTACCGATGTATTGGCGGCATCTAAATCGCTTTGTGACAAAGATCCGAAAGCGGTTACTGCAGTTATTAAAAGTTTCTTTGATGCAGTGGAATATTGGAAGGCAAATCCAGAGGAAGCAAATGCGTATATGGGTGAGAAACTTGGTGTCGGAGCAGAGGAATTTGCCAGCGAAATGGAAGGCTTGTTGATTCCAAGTGCAGAAGATGTTGTAAAAGCATTTACAGAAGCAGACAGCTATGATTACTGGGGGTATACACAAAATACCGTCCGTGATTTCATGTATGAGCTTGGAGTACTTGAAAACAATGAGAAGAACTGCGGTGATATGATTGATGCAAGTTTTGTAAAGAACCTGCCTTGACCTGTTCTTTGCTTCCGGCTTATAATGTCAGTAGACTTTAGTAATGTCAGGGTAGATTTTATAATACGGAAGAGGGATTTTTATGAACTGCGAAGACTTAATGAATATGAAACAGATCAGCAGAGGCATGAAGTTAGTTGCAGGGGAGAAGGGGGTTGGCCGGAATATCCGTTGGATTTACTTTGCGGATTGTGTACAGTGCCTGAATGAGGATTATGATCTTGCAGAACTGATCCATGGAGAAGAACTGGTCATTGTAACGAATGTGAGTCTGACTGAAAATGATGAAAAGATTATCGATATGATTCGAGTGATGTTTGGTAAAAATATTGCCGGATTTGTGATCAATGAGGGGCAGATTTCCCAGAGAGTCATGGATTATTGCAATGAAATTGAACTGCCCCTCTATGAATTGTCCGTGGAACTGCATTTGATTGATCTGTCATTGATTCTCTGTAAAGCATTGGTAGAGGAGGAAAGTATTACCAATTCCAGAGAACGGATCTTGTCCTCTATTTTATATACTGAGAATTTGAATGTAGAGGAGGTCATGGAGCAGGCAAATTATCTGGGAGTTCCTCTTTCCGGAAAACATCGTATTGTGGTGCTTCATATGCATGAGCCGGAAGGGCTGCCGAATGAGAAAAAGACAGCAGATGAAGGCTATCTGATGGAAGTGTGCGGGAATATAAAAAAGAGTATTGAAGCAGAATTCCGTTCTTACGGTATGAGACATCTGATGGTGTTGTCACAGCCCAACGCTGCAGTGATATTGCTTCCGTCAGAACTTTTCAGCAAAGACCTTCTGATTACGATTCTGACGAACATCATGAACAGAGGAGAGAGCAGATATCACATTTTCATCAAGGCAGGAGTGGGTACGGCATACGAATATATCGAGGATTTTAAGAAAAGCTATCAGGAGGCAAAGAATGCACTGGCGAGTTCTAAGATCGTAGCGAAGGAACAGAAGGTTTACTTCTATGAGAATCTTGGAATCTATTCGTTGATTGCCCAGATTTCAAACGGAAAGTTTCTGGATGATTATATCGAGAGCAGAATCGGCAAACTGATAAAGGCAGATCAGATGCAGGAAGGGGAGCTTTGCGAGACTTTGGAAACCTATCTGGAGCATAACTGTAATGCCAATGCAGCGGCTGAGGCGCTCTTTATCCATCGGAATACCATGCGTTACCGTATGGATAAGATTAAGCGGATACTGGATGATGACATTAGTGATATGTCTGTATCTCTGGAATTGAAACTTGCATTCGCGATTAAGCGATATCGTGATAATCGGAGAGATTAGAAACTTGTGCAGGAAGCACAAGGATGATTATGTAATAAATCCATTGAACCAGTCTGGAAATATCAATATAATAAACTTATAAATAATAAATTGGCGAAGACGTCAGAACGATAGTTCTGGCGTCTTTTACTATGAAAGTTCCGGACAGCGGCCATGAGGAGCGCATGCTTGCATGCAGCGAGTCATGGACATTGGACGGACAAGCCGGTATGAGTAAGGAGGGCAATAGCCCGGATTACGAATACCGGCGGCGATTGCGGGAGCACAAAGTGCGGAGCAATCGACTTTCATGGATGGTGATGTCTGCGTCAGCAGACATGTCAGTTTACTATTGAAACTTTTGGGAATGAAAGAGCAATGAAAGATTTCAAGTTACACTCCTGTAATAGTTGAGTTATGGATTCTTTTGTGTTAAGATAAGAGCCAAAGCGTTATAGAACAGGAGAGTTGGCATGTTATTAGACGTATTTACAGATACGGTGATTGATAGTTTCAAGTTAATACCATTTTTATTTTTGACCTATCTGGTTATGGAATATCTGGAGCATAAGACCAGTGAGAAATCCAGAAGGGTAATGGAGAAATCGGGAAAGTTCGGACCTTTGATCGGAGGCGTTGCGGGTGCTTTTCCGCAGTGTGGTTTCTCTGCAGCGGCATCCAGTCTTTTTGCTGGCGGAGTGATTTCGGTGGGAACACTTCTTGCTATTTTTTGGTCCACGTCAGATGAGATGTTGCCCATCTTTATCTCGGAATCGGTGGCGGCAGGAACTGTTTTCCGGATTTTGGGAATGAAGGTTTTGCTGGGCGCTTGTTCCGGATTTGTAGTTGATATCCTCTGGCGTTTCGGAACAAAGAAAAGCAGAGAAAAAGAGGTTCGGACCCATCATCACAAAGAACATCATGAGAAAGAGATTCACGACCTTTGTGAGCATGAACACTGTCACTGTGAGGAAGGGAGTATTTTGAAATCTGCATTCTGGCATACAGCGCAGATTACAGGATTTATTTTTCTGATTTCCTTTGTGATTGGATTGGCAGTGGAAATCGTAGGGCAGGAGCAGATTGGTGCTCTTGTCAGCAATCAGCCGATCATTGGCGTATTTTTTGCGGCTTTGGTAGGGCTGATTCCAAACTGCGCATCTTCTGTGGTGATTACCCAGATGTATCTGGCTGGACTGCTTGGCAGCGGCCAGATGATGGCAGGTCTTCTGGTTGGTGCAGGAGTAGGAATTTTAGTTCTGTGCCGGACGAATAAGAATGTCAGGGAGAATCTGAGTATCATAGGAATGCTTTATGGCGTAGGTGTGTTCTGGGGAATTGTGATTGAATTGCTGGGAATTACGTTTTGACCCCTATGATACACGGATTGCTCCGCATTTCACGCTCCCGCAATTCTAAAAACATTCGAAATCCGCCCTGTTCGGGCTACTTTCTCATGTTTTACGGGTCCCAAAGTCATGCTTTTTCATGCAAGCATGAAACGCATAACCTTTTGACCCTGGTATCATCATTTTGATCATTTATATGGAAGAGATAAGAAGGTAAGTACATGGAAAAATGGATGGAACAGCTGACAGATGGGAAGCAAAGAGGAAAATTTGCAGTTGGAATTCTTTGGTGGAGTTTGATTTTGGTCTTTTTTCTGAGTCAGATACCGTTGGTGGCCGGCAATCATCAGACGCTGTATAGAAGCAGAGTATTGCAGGTATTGGGAGTCCTGACAGTAGTTGTTTTCGCGGCTGTGATCTGGATGCAAAGATTCCAAAGGAGAGCGGTAGGAAAGCGGAAAATCCATACGATTACAATATGGCATTTTCTTCTCACATTTGCGAATGCGGTTTATCTGTTTCTGCAGATTGAGTGTATCAACAATCCACTGCTGGCGGAGATGGAAATCTGCTATATGGCGCTGAATGTAACCTTTATTTTTGGGTTTCTGCTGCTGGCAGTTTTATTGCTGAATTCCTGGCGCAGGGCGATGATTACAGGAAATATATTCTTTCTGATCATCAGTTTTGTATTTTATTTTGTTTATCTGTTTCGGGGAGAACCATTTCAGTTTATCGATATTTTCAGTGTCGGGACTGCGATGGAGGTGGCAGGAGGATACGATTTTAAGATTACACGGGAAATTGTGATATTTGCTGTGCTGTCGGTATGTGTGATTTCCCTGTACTGGGGAGCACAAGAGTATCGTCTGGTAAAAAAATTAAAATGGAAGGTATTGCTGCGTACCATCACAGTCGGTTGTATGGCGGTGCTGTATTTCTGTTATCTGAACGTAGGATGGAACGGAGGTCTTGGGATTTTGACAGACCTCTATCGGCCTTATAAGACGTATCAGGAATACGGGACAACGGTTGGATTCCTGTGCGTAGCCAAGTATATGCGGCTGACGCCGCCGGAAGGATATTCGGTGAGAGAGGTGGAGGTACTTGCGGATTCTGTGGAGACAGAAGAAGCGGACCGGGAAGAGAAAGTAAAGCCTGTCAATATTATTGCAATTATGAACGAATCCTGGGCAGATTACCGGATGCTGGGGGATTTTGACGTCAATCAGCCTTACATGCCATTCTATGACTCCCTGAAGGAAAACACCATCAAGGGGCATACATTGGTCTGCATCCAGGGAGGCGGAACAGCAAAGACAGAATACGAATTTCTGACCGGAAATTCGGTAAAGCGTTTTCCTGGTATGGTTCCTTATGTAAGCTATTTTACCCATGACCAGTATTCTTTAGTTACGACTTTGAAGGATCAGGGTTATACCGTGGAGGCAATGCATCCGAATAAAGGCAGTAATTGGAAGCGGACAAGTGCTTATCGGCTGCTGCAGTTTGAAAAGTTTTATACGATTGATGATTTTGATCTGTCAGCAAAACGAATACGGCAGCATATCAGCGACCAGGCGAATTATGAGAAAATTATAGAGATCATAAATAAGAAAGAACATAAAGAAGATCCGTATTTTCTTTTCAACGTTACAATGCAGAGCCATGGAGGTTATACAAATACTTCTTATAAAGGGAGTGTGGAAACTGTGGGATATACCGATTCGGCGGTGAACCAATATCTTTCGCTTCAGAAAGAGTCAGATGATGCGCTGAAGTATCTGATTGAATATTTCGAAGATTACGAGGAACCGACGATAATCATTATGTTCGGCGATCATTATCCGGACTTGCCGGATAGTTTCACCGAATGGATTACAGGGAAAAAGTATGAGGACAGTACTTTGGAGGAACAGCAGCAGTATTTTGCAACGCCGTTCTTTATCTGGGCAAATTACGATATTCCGGAGGAAGAGGGGATCTTGACCAGTACTAACTATCTGTCCACACTGTTGTTGGAACAGACAGGGTTGCAGATGACGCCATATAATTATTACCTGCAGGATCTGAGGAAAAAGATGCCGGCATTGAATCATCTGGGATATATGGATGAGCAGGGTACATATACCAGTTGGGATGAGATCGACGAAGAATATGAAACTCTGGAATTACAGTATGAGGCGGTTCAGTACAATGAACTGGCAGAAAGCTCCAGAAGGGTGGATCGGTTCTTTTCTATCGGGGATTGATGGATTACGGACGGAACAAAAACGGGGCGGGGGAAGTCCGGAGGATTTGCTTGCTTCTGCGTTTCCCCTCAGCTAACTTGCTATTCACACTAAACTCATCGCCAATGGGCTCTTCGTTAAGTGTTCATGGCAAGTGGATCTTCGGGCGCACTCCGAAGTCAGCGCAAATCGTTCCGGACTTCCCCCGCTCCGCTTTTGTTCCTGTGCGTTGGCAGTTCGGCAGATGTATTTCGGAAATGCTTTGCGGGTATGTGTTTGACGGATAGGCGGATTGAATTTAGAGAATGGACTTTCATAAAACGAGTGTTAAAAAATGTAAATGCATTGATTGTTGTTGATAGAAGGGTTAATAATATTGCCGCAGGGTATGTGTGTTGAGAGAAAAACGCATATCTTGCGGTATTTTTTTGTTTTGTGGGGCAGGTGATGAGGGGAGAATTTAAGAGAGTGTTTTGAGATTTTTTAATCAAATATTAAGAATCTTATGGTATATTTCATCTGACAGGGTGCTGCTGTAGAAGTGTGAAGAGAAATTCACAGTGAAAGAAAGGTGCGCGGTGAATTGGATATAATGAGTGTAAGGCGTCTTAGTATTTTCAGGAGGGTGCGAAAAATGGGAAGTAATCGTGGTGAAGGAGTATCCAGGAGAAGGTTTGGATGGAAAAGAGTGTTATTGGTTGCGGTATTTTTGATTCTGGCGGGGATGGGATTTGTTGCAGGGATTTCTGTGGTTCGTCCGGATTGGAGATTTCGGGGGGAGGAGCGGGTCAGGCATCTGGTGATGCAGGCAGAGTTGGAAGAAGTTGATGAGGGGGAATTGGGGCTGGTTTCTTTGCCGGTAGATGAGATGGAAGATGGGGAGCGGGTATGGATGAGTCAGGCGGCTTTATTGATTAATCAGGAGTATTCGATTGGTGAGGAATTTCAGGCAGAGATAGGGGAGTATGAAGAAAGTGGCGTCCGGATGAATGCGTGTGTAATGGAGGCTTATGGGAAGCTTGCATATGATATAGAAGAGAAGTTTGGAGAAAAACTGTTTGTAAAGAGTGCATACCGTACCAGTGAGGAACAGGCAGCGGAGTATGAAGCAGACCATGAGGTGGCTGCTGTGGTTGGAAGCAGTGAGCATCAGGCGGGGCTGGCGTTGGATGTGTATGTAAAGAATTATGGGGGGAAATCTTTGCTTAAGACAGAGGCAGGGCAGTATGTGAACCGGGAATGCGGTCGTTATGGGTTTATCATTCGGTATCCGGAAGGGAAGGAGGACGTCACGGGGATTGGGTTTGAGCCGTGGCATATTCGGTATGTGGGGATTCCTCATGCAAAGATTATGTATCGGAATAATTGGACGTTGGAGGAATATTATGAAAATCTGGAAGTGGGGGATTTTTACGCTTACGAAGGGTATCTGATCAGCCGGCAGCGGGGGAGTAAGGTGAAAATTCCTGCTGAATATGAGAAGATAGGGATTTCGCCGGATAATCAGGGGAATTATCTGATTACGGTTCAGATGAAGCGGTAAGAATATCTGCCGCAATCCGCAGGTGTGATGTGAGCAAAATACTTTTTGCTCCTGGCATCATGAAATGCTTGCATCATGAATAGTGTCTATGGTAGAATGTGTTGTTAGATACGGATTAATCTTGGTTTAAGTGTCAAAAGTCCGAATTCACGCCATGCTTGCATGGCAGTGGATGAGAGACTTTATGACACGTACCAATCTTGAAAAATAATAAAGTCAGAGGTTTATAGTATGATAGCAGCAAATAATGTTACGTTACGAGTAGGAAAAAAGGCATTGTTTGAAGATGTCAATATCAAATTTACAGAAGGAAACTGTTACGGTCTGATCGGTGCTAACGGTGCAGGAAAGTCTACGTTTCTGAAAATTCTGTCCGGACAGTTGGAACCGACAAATGGAGAGGTGACGATCACTGCGGGACAGCGTCTCTCTTTTCTGGAGCAGGACCATTTTAAGTATGATGCCTATCCGGTTCTGGATACGGTTATCATGGGTAATGCCAGATTGTATGAGATTATGAAAGAAAAAGAAGCCATCTATGCGAAGGAAGATTTCAGTGATGAAGATGGAATCAAGGCCAGTGAGCTGGAAGGTGAGTTTGCGGAGATGAACGGCTGGGAAGCAGAGTCAGATGCAGAGCAGTTATTAAATGGTCTTGGAATCGGGACAGAGTTTCATTATTCACAGATGGCAGACCTGACTGGTTCCCAGAAGGTGAAGGTGCTTTTGGCGAAAGCTTTATTCGGTAATCCGGATATTCTGCTTCTCGACGAGCCAACCAACCATTTGGATCTGGATGCGATCGCATGGCTGGAAGAGTTTTTGATTAATTTTGAGAATACTGTGATTGTGGTATCCCAT
>UQAW01000078.1 GCA_900539175.1 uncultured Lachnospiraceae bacterium | reverse complement strand
CATGCTTGCATGCAGCGAGTCATGGACATTGGACGGACAAGCCGGTATGAGTAAGGAGGGCGACAGCCCGGATTACGAATACTGGCGGCGATTGCGGGAGCACAAAGTGCGGAGCAGTCGACTTTCATGAATGGTGATGTCTGCGTCAGCAGACATGTCCGTTTAGGCACTGCACCCCAATTAACCGATGCCGGTAAGCGCCTCGTTTTCCAGACGCAAAAAAGAAGTGCTTGTACATCATATCCTTGTACAGGCACTTTTTTTACACTTAACCCTATAATACACGGATTGCTCCGCATTTCATGCAAGTATGAAACGCATAACCTTTTGACTCTGGTATCATAAAATTCAGACTACTTCTTCGACACTCTCAGCCATTACCTGCTCATATTTATCCAGAATAATCCCCTGAATCCGATCTCTGGTTCCCGAATTAATCGGATGAGCAATATCCCGGTATTCGCCATCTGTAGCCTTGCGGCTTGGCATCGCAATAAACAGTCCTTTGTCCCCCTCAATCACTTTAATATCATGTACCACGAATTCATCATCAATCGTAATGGAAACAACCGCTTTCATTTTTCCTTCTTTGGTCACTTTACGTACTCTCACATCTGTGATATTCATATCGTTTTTGCCCCCTTGCATTTTATCAGATTGCGTATCTCTCGTTTTTTTCTACCACAATTTTAATACCATCTTCTCCGCAATGGTATGAATTCGCCCTGATTGTGTCACGGCTTTCTACAATACAGTTTTCAATATGAGTGTTGTCACCCAGATATACATTGTTCAGTACAATGGAATTTTTGATCACACAGTTATTTCCCACATATACATCTTTAAAAATCACGGAGTTCTCAATTTGTCCGTTGATAATACATCCGCTGGAAATCAGACTGTTTTTTACACAACTGCCCGGATTGTATTTAGCCGGAGGCAAATCATCAATCTTAGAAGAAATCCCCGGATACTGTCCGAAGAAGAATTCACGCACTTCTGGTTTAAGGAAATCCATATTTGTACGATAATAAGATTCAACCGTAGAGATATTGCTCCAATAACTTTCAATCTTATAACCATAAATTCTTTTCAGATTTTTATATCGAATCAGAATATCCTTAACAAAATCATGACGATCCTCCTGTGCACACCGTTCGATCAGTTCAATCAGCTGACGTCTGCGAATCACATAGATACCCGTAGAAATCAGATTAGAACTGGAAACCATCGGCTTCTCTTCAAACTCTTCAATGCGGCTTTCTTCATTCATCTTAAGTACACCGAAACGGCTGGTATCCTCTTCACGGCATTCTGTACATACAACTGTAACATCTGCACGCTTTGCAATATGGTATTCCAATACTTTATTATAGTCCAGCTTATAAACACCATCACCTGATGCAATCACCACATATGGTTCATGACTGTTTTTCAGCCATGTAAGGTTCTGATAGATTGCATCTGCAGTTCCCTGATACCAGAAACTGTTATCCTTCGTAATCGTAGGTGTAAATACAAACATACCGCCCTGCTTCCGGCCGAAATCCCACCACTTTGATGAGCTCAGGTGTTCATTCAATGACCTTGCATTATACTGCGTCAGGACTGCTACCTTCTGAATATGAGAGTTCGCCATATTACTGAGAGAAAAATCAATACTTCTATAACTTCCCGCAACAGGCATAGCGGCAATTGCACGCTTATTTGACAGTTCTCTCATCTTGTTATTATTACCGCCTGCTAAAATAATTCCTAATGCCCTCATATTATTCACCGTCCTTCTTTTGAATCACGCCGCCGGATGGCAGTTCTCCATTCGGATAATCCTCCGGTGTAGTTTCACCTACAATAGCCGTGTTCTTACCAATCCGTACATTGGAAGGTATGATGGAATTCTCACCTATAGTTGCAATTCCAAACCCATAAACCTGTGGTTTCAGCACATTTGGCTGTTCTTCGCCTACTCCCATCGCAACATGCTCCCCGACTGTGACATTTTCAGCAATAATAGACTTGTCCACTTGAGTACCGCTGCCGATGGTACTGTGCCTCATAATAATGGAATCACGAATCACAGCGCCTTTTTCAATGCGCACATCCGCCCCGATGACAGAATTATGTACCTCACCATAGATTTCGGCACCTTCACTGATCAGACTTCTTTCAACAATTGCTTCGCTCGCAATATACTGGGGACGGATCACATCTCCCTTTGTGTATATCTTCCAGAACTCTTCATACAGATTAAATTCCGGTATAATATCGATCAATTCCATATTGGCTTCCCAATAGGAACCCAGTGTACCAACATCCTTCCAATATCCATTGAACTCATAGGCAAATAAGCGTTTGCCATTGTCACGACAATAAGGAAGCACATGCTTTCCAAAATCACAGTTGCTCTGATCTTTCAATACACTTAAAGCTTCCTTGAGCACCGGCCAGCTAAAAATATAGATACCCATAGAAGCCAGATTACTTCTCGGATGTTCCGGTTTTTCCTCAAATTCTGTAATCTGTCCGTTCCCGTCTGTAATCATGACCCCAAAGCGGCTGGCTTCTTCAATCGGTACAGGCATACATGCAATCGTAACGTCTGCTTTGTTTGCCTTGTGGAAATCCAGCATCACTTCATAATCCATCTTATAAATATGGTCACCGGACAGAATCAGAACATAATCCGGATTATAACTTTCCATATAAGCCATATTCTGGTAAATTGCATTCGCAGTGCCTGTATACCACTCACTGTTCGTGCTCTTCTCATACGGCGGCAAAATCGTAACACCACCTACATTCTTATCCAAATCCCACGGAATACCAATTCCGATATGACTGTTAAGTCGTAACGGCTGATATTGCGTCAAAACACCAACGGTATCAATTCCGGAATTAATACAATTGCTGAGAGGAAAATCGATTATACGATACTTTCCACCAAATGCTACTGCCGGCTTTGCAACTTCCTGAGTAAGCACACCCAGACGACTTCCCTGCCCGCCTGCCAATAACATTGCTATCATCTCTTTTTTAATCATGCAATCACCTCTTGTCGTATATGATTTAAAATTATATCATATTCCGGATTAATTGTGAACAATTTTTATATATTTTCAAAACTTTTTTCCTACATTTTATCACTTTTTACTCACTTTTTTCTCTCCCTCTCTTCCTTTTCTTTCTTTTTTCCACAATATCTCCCAATTTTCCCTTCTGCTTTTCCTCCTCTTTCGTCCGATTCTCCATATATTCCTCACTTTTCCTCTTATATCGTCAATATGCAATAGCCAAAATAACAAAAATGCATAATTCTTCCAAAAGGATAATGCATAATTCTTTTTTCGAAGAAATATCTGATATTTTTCCTTTGTATTACAAAGTTTGTACTTTTCAAATCACGGCTTTCTTATTTACTTTTTTCAGTGAAAAGCGTATAATGAAAAAAAATTTAGGAATAAAGAGGTTATTTACATGTATACAGTTGATTTTGATAAACCGATTCATGTGCATTTTATAGGAATAGGCGGTATCAGTATGAGCGGTCTGGCAGAGATCCTTTTGAAAGAAGACTTCCGGATCTCAGGTTCTGATGCAAAAAGCAGCAACCTAACCGCACATCTGGAGGAGATGGGGGCTCAAATCCATTACCCTCAGATGGCTTCTAATATCACTGACGATATCGACCTTGTTGTATATACTGCTGCCATACATCCGGATAATCCGGAATTCGCCTGCGCCGCCGAAAAGCAAATTCCCATGTTGACACGTGCGCAGCTTCTGGGGCAGATCATGCGGAATTACGAAACCCCCATCGCTGTATCCGGTACACACGGAAAAACCACAACCACTTCCCTTGCTTCCCATATACTTATGGCCGGCAATTGTGATCCTACCATATCCGTGGGCGGTATTCTTCCGTCAATCCATGGAAACATACGTGTTGGTCAGTCTGAAACATTCATTACGGAAGCCTGTGAATATACGAACAGCTTTCTAAGCTTTTATCCTAAAATCAGCCTGATCCTGAATATGGATGCAGACCACCTGGATTTTTTTAAGGATATTGATGATATCCGCCATTCCTTCCGTGAATTCGCCCTTCTGCTTCCGGAAGACGGAACCTTAATCATTAATGCAGATACACCGGAATACAAGATGATCACCGAAGGGCTGAACTGCGAAGTGCTTACATATGGCCTGGATCATGACGCCGACTATATGGCTTCCGATATTTCATTTAACGCATACGGTCATCCGACATTTACATGTTCCTTCCGCGGAGAGCTTGTGGATACATTCTCACTGCACGTTCCGGGAATTCATAATGTTTCCAATGCACTGGCCACAATTGCACTGGCCCAAAAACTCGGACTTGATGCTGCTGCGATTCAAAAAGGATTCGCAACCTTCACCGGCACCGACCGCCGCTTCCAATACAAGGGGACTGTCAGCGGCGTTACTGTGATTGATGATTACGCACACCACCCGACCGAAATCACTGCTACCTTGAACGCTGCCGAAAACTATCCGCACAAAACCACCTGGTGTGTCTTCCAACCTCATACCTACACCAGAACCAAAGCCCTTCTGGGCGATTTTGCACAGGCTCTGACACTGGCTGATAAGGTAGTTCTGGCTGATATCTATGCTGCCAGAGAAAAGAATACCATCGGTATCTCATCCAGAGATCTTCAGACTGAGATTGAGAAATTGGGAACTGAGTGCCATTATTTCCCTACTTTTGACGAAATTGAAAATTTTTTATTGGAAAATTGCGAATCTGGTGATTTGTTGATAACTATGGGAGCCGGAGACGTAGTAAAAATAGGGGAAAACCTTTTAGGACAGTAAGTTATCCACATTATCCACATGTTTATACACATTTTTGACTGTATAAGCATGTGGATTTTTTATCGAATTTCCACCATTCTGACGCATTCGACATCATTTCATTTTTTCACCGTAAATTCAACGTTTCGATGACATTTTTCTTTTTATACAGCAATCCTGTACAATTTCTTTCCACACTATCCACATTATCCACATTTTCATCACCTCAACTCCTCTTTTCTGTCCTCAAAAATTTAACTATTCTCTTTCCCAAAATCCTGTGTTATACTGATACTACTTGAAGTTTCTTAACTTGTAGCGGTTCAGTGACTTCTGAACAGTTACTTTAATTTTGACAATTTGAACGGAAGGTGTATTTGATGAGCAGTACATTTAAGATTAATAACTCCGGCGGAATTCAAGCCACTCTGGTAGCGAATGCGTTTATCGATCATTACATGCTCCAGGCTAATGGGGAATTTGTTAAGATATACCTGTACCTGCTTCGCATGCTCCACAATCCATCGGCAGAGATCAGCTTGTCTGCAATTGCCGATGACTTTAGCTGTACGGAAAAAGATGTGATGCGCGCGTTGAATTACTGGAAAAAAGTCCATATTCTTGATCTGGAATTTGACAGCAGCCAGAACCTTACCGGACTTTTCCTGCTGCCGTTTCCTGAAACAAAAAATTCTTCTGCAAAAGCAACCTCATCGGCCGCTGTGACTGATGATTCTGTTTTGGTTGCCGCACCGGAACCTCAGCAAGTTCGAAAGCAGCCAAAATATCTGTCTCCCGGTGCGATTCAGCAGCTCAAGCAAGAAAATCCGGATATCGGACAACTATTGTTTTTGGCAGAACAGTATTTGAAAAAAACCTTAAGCGCCACAGATATGCAGAGAATCCTATATTTTTACGATGAGCTGCATTTTCCGGTGGAGCTGATTGAATATTTAATAGAATACTGTGTCTCTCAGAACCACCGCAGCCTTAGTTATATCGAAAAAGTGGGAATTGCCTGGCATCAGGAGAATGTACATACAGTTGCAGCGGCAAAGCAGCGCACCAACACCTGGTGCAAGGACTACTATACCATCTTAAAAGCATTTGGTATCCGGGGGCGTGATCCGGTCGCAACTGAGGTAGAGTATATGAATCGTTGGCTCAAAGAATATGGTTTCACGATGGACATCATTAAAGAAGCCTGTTCCCGCACCATCGCCCAAACTGCACAGCCTAGTTTCAAATATGCGGAAGGTATTCTCTCTAAATGGAAGAAAGAAAATGTCAGAACCCCGGACGATATCCACGGGCTGGATGAACAACATCAGAAACGTGTCAGATCTTCCGAAAAAGGTGCTGAAACAAAAGCCAAAGCCGCTAACAAATTCAACAATTTCCATCAGCGCGAATATGATTACGCCAAACTGGAAAAACAGTTATTAAATCAATAAGGAGCAACCATGCCACTTACCAACACTCAATATGACGCCATTATGCGCATCTATAATGAAAAACAACTGCGTCACCGGCGCCTGCACGATGAGCATGTTAAAGCTGCCTATAACAAAATCCCTCAGCTTGCACTGATTGATGCAAAGGTTGCTGAAATCAGCATTGCTAAAATTCGTGCCAGATTCAGCGGTCATCCGGACGACACAGATCTTCCCTCGGCGATCGCTGCTCTTTCCCGGGAACGTCAGGAGCTGCTTTTATCTTCCGGCTTTCCCAATGACTACCTGGAGATGCAATACGACTGCCCTCACTGCCGTGATACCGGATATGTGAACAACCGCAAATGCAGTTGTTTCAGAAAGGCGGAAGTTGAACTTCTTTACGATCAGTCAAACATCCGAGACAGCTTAACAGAGGAAAATTTTTCTCACTGCTGCCTGGATTATTACTCCCGGGAAATCCTTAACAATGTGACCGGCTTAAGTTCTTACGATACTGCCGCCCTGACATTAAGACGATGCCGGAATTTCACAGCAAACTTCGGTTCTCATTTTGAAAATCTGTTTTTTTACGGTGATACCGGAGTCGGAAAAACATTCTTCTCCCACTGTATCGCCAAAGAACTGATCGACCGCTCTTACTGTGTAATTTATTTTACTGCATTCGATCTGTTTGATCTGTTTGCCAGACACACCTTTTCCACAACAGACGAGGCAAGAGAACTGCACAGCAACATCTTTGACTGTGATCTGCTGATCATCGATGATCTCGGCACAGAGCTTACAAACTCCTTTGTATCTTCACAGTTATTTTTATGCATCAATGAACGTCTGCTTCGGAAAAAATCCACAATTATTTCCACAAATCTGTCCCTTGACCGGTTTGCCGAAATTTATTCAGAGCGGACATTCTCTCGTATTTCAAGCAATTACACTATGATAAAACTATTTGGAAATGACATTCGAATCCAGAAAAAACTTTTAGGAGGAAAGAACTCATGAATCAGGTTTCTGAAAAATATTATGACAATCTGCCATTTGGCCGTCTTGGAATTATCCCGCTGGAAAGTTGTACCACACTCGGAAAAAAAGTGGACGATTATCTTGTATCCTGGCGGAAAGACCGCTGTCAGGCTACTGAGGAATCTGTTCTGAAGGAATACCTGCGTGACAGCTTCATCATTCCATCCAAAATACCCAGATTCGGTTCCGGAGAAGCAAAAGGCCTTTTAAATGAATCTGTCCGCGGAGATGATATCTATATTCTGGTAGACGTCTGCAATTACAGCATGACTTACAAACTCTGCGGCCAGGTAAATGCGATGTCTCCGGATGATCACTACCAGGACTTAAAGCGTATTATTGCGGCAATTGCAGGAAAAGCACGGCGCATCAATGTTATCATGCCCTTCCTTTATGAAAGCCGCCAGCACAAACGCTCCGGACGAGAATCCCTTGACTGTGCCCTTGCACTGCAGGAACTGGTGAATATGGGCGTGGAAAATATCATCACTTTTGATGCCCACGATCCCCGTGTCCAAAACGCCATTCCTCTGCATGGATTTGAGACCGTACAGCCCGCTTACCAATTTATTAAAAATATTCTCCGCAATGCTCCTGATATGCAGATTGACAAAGATCATTTGATGGTCATCAGTCCGGATGAAGGCGGTATGGGGCGCGCTGTCTATATGGCAAACAATCTCGGTGTTGATATGGGTATGTTCTACAAGCGCCGCGATTATTCCACTATCATAGACGGCAGAAACCCAATCGTAGCACACGAATTTCTCGGCGCAGATGTGGCCGGAAAAGATATGATTATCATCGATGACATGATCTCCTCCGGCGACAGCATGCTTGAGGTTGCCGCCCTTCTGAAAGAACGGAATGCACGCAATCTCTATCTTTGTTCTTCCTTCGGTCTGTTCACAAATGGACTGGAAAAATTTGACCGTGCCTACGAGCAAGGTCTGTTTACCAAAGTCCTGACCACCAACCTGATTTATCAGACACCTGAATTGCTTGAAAAACCATGGTATGTAAACTGTGATCTGAGCAAATACATTGCTCTGATCATTGACACCCTAAATCACGATTCCTCCATCAGCCGTCTTCTGAACCCAGTGGAGCGGATTCAGAAAGTATTAACAAAATTCCGGAATCACGAAAAAATCTGAAGTAAAAAAAGCCTGTATCCTTTAAGAACTGTTCAGAAATATAGCTGTACATGTTATTTCTGAACAGTTCCTTAAAACCTGTCATATACTTCTCTCCCATATTCAGAAGTATCACACGGCTTTAATTGATACAGACTTTTTTTATCAGGTATCTGAACTTTTACATTCTTCTGCTTTTTAAAAGTGCAATTTCCTTTGCATATCCTTCCAGCTCATTCGGTGTCTCCAGATAAAACGGCAGCTCACGTAACTTCGGATGATTGATCATCCGTACAAACGCTTCCAATCCCAAAGACCCCTCCCCGATTTTCTCATGGCGATCCTTATGACTCTCAAAAGGATTCTTACTATCATTGATATGCAGCGCCTTCAGCTTCTCAAGTCCAATTACCCGGTCGAATGTCTCCAACACTCCATCCAGGTTGCCGACAATATCATATCCGGCATCATAAACATGGCAGGTGTCAAGACAAACCCCCACATGATCTGCCAACTCTACCCGCTCCAAAATCCCCCGCAATTCTTCAAAACATCTTCCGACCTCCGTCCCTTTTCCCGCCATCGTTTCCAAAAGAACCGTCGTCGTCTGTTCCGGTTTCAATATATGATTCAAGACCTCCGTGATCTGCCGAATCCCCTCTTCACTTCCCTGTCCCACATGACTCCCCGGATGAAAATTATAATAATTCCCCGGCACGAACTCCATCCTTCTTAGATCATCCTCCATCGTCTCAAACGCAAACTCCCTGGTCCGCTCATCCTTCGAGCAAGGATTCAATGTATACGGCGCATGTGCCAATATCACCTCAATCCCATGCTCCTCCGCAAATTCCCGAAATCTCCCAATATCCTCCAAATCCAGCTCCTTCGCTCTGCTCCCCCGTGGATTCCTCGTAAAAAACTGAAACGTATTCGCCCCAATCTTCACCGCCTCCTTCCCCATATGCAGAAATCCCTTCGAAGACGACAAATGACACCCGATCTTAAACATAAACCATTCCCTCCTTACCTGACTCTCAAAAATCCAACCTTTCAAACACAAAAAAGGAACTCAAAACGCATCTGAAATTCCCTCCTGTAATCCAACATTTCCACCACAGAACATAATTTTCAGATACTCTTGAATCCCCTTTTTACCCTAATATCTTATCACCATTCAGTTCTCTGTATGCTTCATAGCAACATCATTTGCCAAATCATAAAAATTCAACACGTAATAACCAAAACGGAACTGTAAACAATATCTTACCACGTTCTTCAATCCAACAAGATCATGTTAAACCCAAAAAGTATTTTTCCCATAACGCCTGCAGATTACTACGCACTGTGCACTCCCTCAATCCTAAAAACATTCGAAATACAGTCGAACCGCAGAAGTCAGGAAACCAACGGGGCGAGGGAAGTCCGGAGAAATTTGCGCTGACTTCGGAGTGCGCCCGAAGATCCACTTTCTGTGATCACTTAGCGAAGAGCGCTCTCGCGATGAGCTTAGTGAGAACGAAAGTTAGCTGAGGGGAAACGCAGAAGCAAGCAAATTCTCCGGACTTTCCTCGCCCCGTTGGTTTCCGTCCCCACTCTGTTTTCACGAAATCCGAATCAAATGATAAGGTACCCCCATCTTCTCTAATATTCTCTGTTCTCTGTTCTGGCAGGTAAACACCAGTACCTGCCCCCGGTTCTGATACAACCATTTCAACGCCCGCCCCATCCGCTTATCATCATACATGGCAAATACTTCGTCCAACAGCACCGGCATCTCTTCTTCTTTGCAGAGAATCTCCATCACTGCCATCCGCAATGCAAAATACACCTGCTCTATTGTACCGCTGCTGACCTGACGCAGACAAAGACAGGCATCTTCCGTATGAAGTTCCATCTCAAACTTATCGTCTATGGAAACCTTCTTGTATCGTCCATCTGTCAATTCACATAAAATCTCTGAGATTTTCCGCTTCAGATTCCCGCTGATCTCCATCTGCATTGTGATTGCAATATCTGCAATTACCTGCATGGCAATTCCAACCGCCTGGACCTCCTCCTCATAACTGCTGGATTTCGTCATGGCCATCCGGATTTCCTGTTCTTCCTCCTGCATATCTTCCAAAAGCATCTGCGCCTCGCTGATGTCTTCTTCCAGCCGCCCGATATTCCATTGCAGTTCCCGAATACAAGACTCCTGCGTCTCCGGAACATCCGCCTTGTAATCCCAGAAATATCTCCAGATATTTGCCGCAACACAACTCAGCCCAATCGCTGCCGTAACAAATCCTATCCTTTCCCAAAACGGCGTAACTTTAAAAAAACATACCGCGCAGAACACCGCAAGAAAAATGGAGAACACCCAAACACCGAACAGTCCGGCCAGTCTTTGGTTTCTTTTCCGTTTCACAACTTTCTCTTCCTGTTGTTTAATCTCCCGGTCATTGATCTCCTCCTCCAGCTCCTGACGCGTAAGTTCCAGGTTATGAAACTTATTTTTCAAGTCCCCCCGCACAAAGTTCATCCGGGAATGAAGCTGTCTTTCCTCGGCTTCCAGATCATGAATGTACACATCACGCTTTTCTTCCTGCTGCTTCTTTTTTTTCTTTAAAGCCCTCAGCGCCTCTTCCAGATTCATCTCATGTTCGGATTCGCCCTGATAATTCGCCATATAATTGCGGAGATCTATCGTCAGATCTTCATCGGTTCTGCTCTTCATCTGTCCGACAGATACCGTATTATCATAAACAGACTGGCTGATACCGCCAAGAAGCATCTTAAGATCTCCATCCTCCACCGAAAGCCTTTCTCCGTCTGTTTCACAGACTAATTCTTCCCGCACGTCCTGCCGATGAAAATTCCGCTCCAGCCGAAATACTTTTCCACCGCTTTCAAATTTCAGCATCCCTGCATAGAATGCCGGGTTCTCTCTGGGCTCATAGCGGATATATGTGTCCATCCGGGCGGCTCTTCCCCGCCCTCTTCGAAGTCCGAACAGCATACTCCGAATAAACAAATGAATGGTAGATTTTCCGCTTTCATTTTCACCGTATATGATATTAATACCGTCCTTTAGCAATATGGACTGTTGATTAAATTTTCCGAAGTTCTTTATCTTTAATTCTCTCAGTCTCATCCATTACCTCTTCGTTTCCAGCAAAGCTTCCAATCCGTAGTATAGAGCTTTCTTTTCCACTCCATCCAGATCTTTCAGTCTTCCGATAAATTCTCCGATCAGACTTCCCTCGTACTTCTGTTCCAGTTCTTCCAAATCATAATAAGGCTTTGTCCTGTCCTTTACCCTTATGATACGCCCCAATTTCAGCAGACGCAGCAAATTAAATTCCATCTTACGTTCTCTGGTTCCCACAAGATGCAGATGATAGATCGCCTTTTCTCCCATCTGCCGAATTCGCTGCCCCACCTGTTCCTCTAAAGCAAATTGTGTGGTCTCTTCATCCACCTGCATCTCCAAAATCTTATATTCAAAGACCGGAAGAGGGACAAACTCAGCGCTCACCCGATTCCCTGCAATTTCAACCTGCATATACCCATGCTGCCCGAAATCATTGCAGTCAATAGGCTCCAGAGCACCTGCATACGCCATCTTGTTCTCCGCCAGAATCTGCGGTTTATGAATATGCCCAAGGGCAACATAATCAAAACCGGCGGCAAGCAATTTTTCTTTATTGATCGGACTATGTGCAGAATCTCCGCCGTGAGCCAACAAAATATGATATCGGCAGTCCCCCTCCGGGTGCACCTCATCATAAAGCGGTTCACGGATTTCCCGTTCATGATAACTGCATCCATAAACCGCCAGGTCTAATTCGGGAATCTCCACACGTTCACAGGATTTTCCCCACAATCCAATCACATTTTCATTCCAGGAAAATGCTTCGGAATAGCCGCCCTTTTTCAAATAATCGTGATTTCCGGCCATCAGTACAACCGTAGTATCGGGAATGGCTTTGAACAGATAATTCACCTCTCTTAATTCCCTTAACAACGGCGGTCGATGGAACAAATCCCCCGCAATCAGTAAAAGGTCTGTTTTCTCATCCCGACATATCGTAATAACTTTTCGAAATGTGAGCGGAATTTCCGCTTTTCGTTCCTTACTCCATGCAAAGCCGAGATCCGGCTCTGCACCCCAGTGTACATCTGCAACGTGGATAATCTTCATATGTTCCTCCGGAAATACAAGTTTCCTTTTTATAATTCACAGTTTCCTACCGTACGTGGGAACGGGATAACGTCACGGATATTCCCCATACCGGTCAGATACATCACGCAACGTTCAAATCCCAGACCAAATCCGGCATGGCGGGTAGAACCGTACTTGCGCAGATCCAGATAAAAATCATAATCCTCCGCATTCAGTCCCAATTCTTCCATACGGTTTTTCAGTTTCACATAGTCATCTTCTCTCTGGCTTCCGCCAATGATCTCTCCGATTCCCGGAACCAGACAGTCCATAGCTGCTACAGTCTTCTGATCTTCATTCAGCTTCATATAGAATGCTTTTATTTCTTTCGGATAATCGGTCACAAATACCGGACGCTTGAATACCTGCTCCGTCAGATACCGCTCATGTTCTGTCTGCAGATCACATCCCCAGAAAACCTTATAGTCAAAATGATCATTATTTTTCTCCAGAATCTCAATGGCCTCCGTATAAGTCACATGCCCGAAATCAGAGTTTGCCACATGTTCCAGACGTTCAATCAGACCCTTGTCCACAAAAGAATTAAAGAACTTCATCTCTTCCGGAGCCTCTTCCATCACATACCGGATGATATACTTCAGCATAGCCTCTGCCAGTTCCATATTGTCTTCCAGATCTGCGAATGCCACTTCCGGCTCAATCATCCAGAATTCCGCCGCATGGCGTGTAGTGTTGGAATTCTCGGCACGGAAAGTTGGTCCGAAGGTATAAATTTTCCGGAATGCCTGGGCAAAGGTCTCACCGTCAAGCTGGCCGCTTACTGTCAGATTTGTCATCTTTCCGAAGAAGTCCTCACTGTAGTCAATCTTTCCTTCCTGATCTCTCGGAATTTGATTCATATCCAGAGTGGTAACCTGAAACATCTCACCGGCTCCCTCACAGTCACTTCCGGTAATCAACGGTGTATTCACATATACAAATCCACGCTCTTGAAAAAACTTATGAATGGCATAAGCACACAGGGAGCGCACACGGAATACTGCCTGAAATGTATTGGTACGCGGGCGCAGATGTTGAATGGTTCTCAAGTATTCCATCGTATGACGCTTCTTCTGCAGTGGATAATCCGGTGCAGATGCACCCTCCACAGTAACCTCTGCTGCCTGAATTTCAAAAGGCTGTTTTGCCTGCGGTGTCGCCACCAGTGTTCCCTTCACAATAATTGCGGCTCCCACATTTAATTTGGAAATCTGCTCAAAGTTTTCCATATTATCATGGTACACAATCTGCAGTGTTTCAAAATACGTACCGTCATGCAGCACAATAAATCCGAAGCTTTTGGAATCCCGGACGCTTCGCACCCAGCCGCCTACGGTAACTTCCTTGTCAAGATAATTCTCTCTGTTTTTGTAAATGTCACGTACAGTCGTGAGATTCATAGTATTTTTCCCCCTTAATTGGAATTCAATGCTTTGATTATACCCTTTTCTGACAATATTGGCAAGGTTATAACTTTTACTTAGGAACTGTTCAGAAATAACTCATGCAGTTCCTTACTTCAGGAAAGAAAATGGATCTTCATTTTTCAGAAAATGCATCAACTGATAAGCGCACATAATGGAAACACGCTCTTCCCTCAGAATTCTTTGAACCTCTTCCCGATCCGCAAGAACTACCTCAATCTCTTCATTTTCCTCCTGAAACTGCTTGCTCACCTGTCCGGATGCATAGCCATAGACCGTACCACAGGATTCGTCCGTCATACCAATCGTTGTAAAATAAGGTTTCTCATATCCGATCTCTACAGGAATTGGCTCCAGACGAAGCCCGGTCTCCTCCAGCATCTCACGAACCGCCGCCTGATGAAAATCCTCTCCTTCATCCACCAGACCTGCCGGAAATTCATAAATATACCCGTCTATGGCATAACGATACTGGCGAATCAAAACCACCCGGTCATGCTTCTCCCCATAAAGACTATAGACAATGACACCGTCCGCATGATTTTCATGGGAACAACATTTCAAATCCTCCAACCGCTTCACTCTGGAAGCCACATAATAATTGGTTGGATTTCCCGCCTTATTCTTCCCTTCCAAATGATAAAGATTCAGAAAACGATTCTCTGTCTGTTTTGATATTTTTTTTATAATAGCCATCTCACAACTCCTTCTTTCCCGGCAGTTATCCGCCTGTCTGACTGTCATAAACAATTATAAATATTATAGCAGAGTCGCATATAACCTGCAACTCTGCTATTCATAAAAGTTCTTCTTATTTTAGAAGTCGGCTGATGTGTTTGTATAACAGAAACGTAATAACCGAAACCAGAATCCCTTTCAGCAAGTTAAATGGTGCAACTGCCAGCAGACAAAATTTCAGCAGACTGTCAATCGCACTGTTGATCGCTGCGCCTGCATTGATAATCACATCCATGGACATGCCAAATGCCTTTCCATATGCCGGAAGCAGGAGATAGGCATTGAGAAATACTGCTGCCGCTGCCATGCAGATGGCTCCTGCTGCCATTCCGATCAACGCATGTTTTCTGGTTTTATGTGTTTTATAGATATATCCTGCGGGAACCACCAACGCACACCCCATAAGCAGGTTTGCAAACTCCCCCACAAACATCGTATCTGTGCCGTTGATTACCAGATTTATGAGAACCTTAATTAATTCAATACATGCTCCTGCCAGAGGTCCCATGGCAAAACTTCCAATCAGAATGGGGATTTCACTGAAATCCATCTCATAAAAAGAGGGCGCCAGGAAGGGAATGGGAAATTCAAAAAGCATCAACACCGCTGAAACGGCTGCCAGCATGGCAATCTGCACCAGTCTCCTTGTTTTGGCAGTTCCTTTCGGCGTATTGCTGTGTGATTTCGACATCATATTTGTGTTGCTCTCCATAACTTATCTCTCCTTTTCTTTGGAGATTCTTGTCTTCCTGCATTACAAAAGCCCTGGATGTTAACATCCAGGGCATCTGATACGCATAGAAAAATAGTTGTACAAACTACATGTATCCTTCTTTCATCCAGACTTTCACTGTTGGTACCGGAATTACACCGATTCAACTGCTTCAGACAGCAGGTCGCGGACTATACCGCCAGTGGGGAATTACGCCCCGCCCCGAAGAATCTCCGTATTTATTTTTCTTAATTATAACACTGCTCTTTTCTGTTTACAAGAAATTTCTACAGACGCATGCTAAGTCCGATTCTCTTTTTCTGAAGATCCAGTGAAATGACCTTTACCTCCACAATATCACCCACGCTCACCACTTCCAGCGGATGTTTGATAAAACGATCGGTCATCTGTGAAATATGCACCAGCCCGTCCTGATGTACGCCAATATCCACAAAAGCACCGAAATCAATAACATTACGCACAGTTCCTTTCAGAATCATGCCCTCCTTCAGATCTTTCATCTCCAGAACGTCAGTACGTAGAATTGGTTTCGGCATCTCATCACGGGGATCACGTCCCGGCTTCTGAAGTTCCTTAATGATATCGCGCAGGGTAATCTCACCGATCCCAAGTTCCTCTGCCGTCTTCTTATAATCTTTGATATAAAATACCGCTGTCCCGTCCAGGATCTGTTCCTGCTTCATCCCCAGTTTTTCAAACAATTTCTGTACCGCCTCATAGCTCTCCGGATGTACACTGGTGGCATCCAGCGGATTCTTACCTCCTGCGATCCGCATAAATCCGGCACACTGTTCAAAGGCTTTCGGACCCAGCTTCGGAACCTTCAATAACTGGCGCCGATCAGTAAAACGACCGTTTTCCTCCCGGAAAGCTACGATGTTTTTCGCAATCGCCTTACTGATACCGGAGATATATTCCATCAGGGGAGCAGACGCCGTATTCAGATCTACACCAACTTTATTCACACTGTCTTCCACCACACCAGAAAGTGCATCGCCCAGCTTTTTCTGGTTCATATCATGCTGATACTGACCCACACCGATAGATTTCGGATCAATCTTTACCAATTCCGCAAGAGGGTCCTGTACACGTCTTGCAATCGATGCGGCACTGCGCTGCCCCACATCAAAGTTCGGAAACTCTTCCGTGGCCAGCTTGCTTGCAGAATATACGGAAGCACCGGCTTCATTGGTGATTACGTACTGTACTGGCTTATGAATTTCTTTCAGCATATCCACGATCACCTGTTCCGACTCCCGGGATGCAGTGCCATTTCCAACAGAAATCAATGTGATATGGTACTTCTCAATCATCTGAATCACCTTGTCTTTTGCCGCACGAATTTTAGCCTCTGTGGTAGGAGCCGTTGGATATACTACTGTGGTATCCAGAACTTTTCCCGTAGCATCCACAACAGCCAGCTTGCAACCGGTACGAAATGCCGGGTCCCATCCCAGAACCACCTGTCCTACAATCGGCGGCTGCATCAGAAGCTGCTCCAGATTCTTTCCAAACACCTTGATTGCACCGTCTTCCGCCTTCTCCGTCAGTTCACTCCGCACCTCACGTTCGATTGCCGGTGCGATCAGACGGTTATATGCATCCGTCACCGTTGCTTTCAGTACAGATGTTGTATTTGGATTATCTTTCACAATAATTTTCTTTTCCAGATAACGAAGAATCTCGTCCACAGGAGCTGTCACCTTCACCGTCAGAAATTTTTCCTTCTCTCCACGGTTCAAAGCCAGAATGCGGTGTCCTGCAATCTTGGAAACCGGTTCCTCAAATTCATAGTACATCTCATATACAGACTGCGCTTTCTCATCCTTTGCATTCGATACGATATGCCCCTGCTTCATGGTCCGTTTACGGATCTCAGTACGGTACCGCGCTTCATCCGAAATACTTTCCGCAATGATATCGCAGGCTCCTGCAATCGCCTCATCCACGGTATGTACCCCCTTTTCCTCTGACAAAAACGCCTGAGCCTCTTCTTCCAAAGACTTCGTGGTCATCTGCAACAAAATGACATTTGCCAGAGGCTCCAGACCTTTTTCCCTGGCAATCGTTGCTCTGGTACGTCTTTTGGGTTTATAGGGGCGGTACAAATCCTCCACAGCAACCAACGTCTCAGCCGCCTGAATCGCTTTTCTAAGCTCCTCAGTCATCTTCCCCTGTTCCTCGATACTTGCTATCACCTGAGCCTTCCGGTCTTCCAGATTTCTCAGATAATTCAACCGCTCATGCAGGTTACGGAGAACCTCATCATTCAGAGAACCCGTAATCTCCTTTCGGTATCGTGAGATAAAGGGAATCGTGTTGCCCTCGTCAATCAGCTTTACTGCCGCTTCCACCTGCCATGCTTCCACTTCCAACTCGGAAGCCAGTACCTTAATCAAATCCATAAATTTCAATTCCTCCTATTACTAAGCATAAAAGTCAGATGCTCCGTGCTGCACACTCCCGCATCTGCCGCCGGTATTCGTAATCCGGGCTGTCGCCCTCCTTACTCATACCGGCTTGCCCGTCCAATGTCCATGACTC
>UQAW01000077.1 GCA_900539175.1 uncultured Lachnospiraceae bacterium | reverse complement strand
TACTCATACTGGCTTGCCCGTCCAATATCCATGTCCCTGCGCGTGCAAGCACGCTCCGGTTCATGGCTGCTGTCCGGGACTTTCATAGTAAAAAAGGGCTTCCCGGATCCCGGAAAGCCCTTGCCATGCATATTAGTCCATAGCAATGATTTCTTTTTTGTTGTATGTTCCGCAAGCTTTACATACTCTGTGAGGCATCATAAGCTCTCCACATTTGCTGCACTTTACAAGGTTCGGAGCGGACATTTTCCAGTTTGCTCTTCTCTTGTCTCTTCTTGCCTTTGATGATTTATTCTTTGGACAGATGGACATAATTACACCTCCTTAAATTTGCTGAATATATCTTTAATCGCAGCCATTCGCGGGTCTAACGCTTCTCTGTCGCAACCACATTCTCCGTGGTTCAGATTCGCACCACAGCGGCTGCAGATTCCTTTGCAGTCCTCTTTGCACAGCACCCGAATCGGCCAGTTGATTAAAAGCTCGTTCTGCACCAGTGTATCCACATTCAGATGATCCTTCTCAATAAAATTGTACTCCTCTTCAGCTGACTCCCGCTCTTCCTCGCTAAGTTTCATATCAACTCTGCGTTCAAAAACCAACGAAAAGTCATAAGTAACATCTTCCAGACATCTTGCACACGGTATCACCGCCTGTACACCAGCCGTCCCTTCTATCACCAGAAGCCCTTTTCCGGAGTTCGTAATAGTAAGCTCTGCCGGAATTGTCTCCTGAATCGGAAAACGCTCCCCCTGAACACAAATCTCATTTATATCCAGATGCACGGTCTGTTGTTGGGAATTACCATCTTGCGATAGCACTTTTGTCAATTCAATCTGCATAACTTTCTCCTAACCACACTTAAAATAGTATACATATTCGGGAATAACTTGTCAAGCCTTTTTCCATTTTTTGTGCGTACAATTAACGGATCGTAACGGATATGTCTGCTGACCCAGACATCACCATACAGGAAAATCAGATACTGCATACTGCTCCTGAAGCGTCCGGACATAAGCCCGCTTAAATGCTGCAAATGCACTTTCATTACCCAAAAGAGCCAATAACTTATTTTTATTATAGGTGCTTGGATTTACTCTGTATTCCTGTATCGCTTTCATACATTTATTCATCTCTTTTGTCAATGCTTTTACCCTGTATTGGGAAGCACTTATCCTGATTCCGGTGTTTCTCAGATTAAACACTTCATAAATCAATTCAGCAGTAGCCAAAAAAACAGCATTTTCCTCTTTTGCTTTCACCTCAACTGATCCATAGGCAAATCTAAATTCCAGATACTTTTCCGGATCTTCTCTCGTACAGTCTAAAATCATGCCCTCATATTTTTTCTGATTTTTCACGGTATTACAATGCCGACAGGACCAAAACAAATTATTCCAGTCAAATTTCAATTCCTTATTCCCCCTATGGGGTACCAGATGTTCTACTTCCGGGTCTGATAGCCCCTGGAGTTCACAGATATAACATTTATCATGGAAATCTTTTTGCAGTACCGAAACCACATCCTCCAAATTATATTTTCCATCTTTCTTCCGCCTCTCTTTCTCCAAAGAGGGAGGAGGAAAAGGAGTTCTTTCTATCTTAATCATGCATTAACTCCTGCTTTCCATTTCCAAGCGTAATTTTCGATACTCCGTAGTAAGATTGAGAGCCAGATAATCAGGGATCTCATCCAGATACAACTCCAATTCTGCCAGTTCCCGATAATCCTTCTCTGACAATGGTTCTGTTTTCGCAAGGACCTTATAGCGTTCAAACTTTTCCTTTAATTCTTCCGCCAGCAACGGTGCACCAAAATATCCCTCTACAATCCCATCATACGGAAGGTTCTGCATTCCTTCCGCAACAAGTGTCCGATTTTCCAGATCATAAATCACCGCATCCGGGATCGAATTCAGGACAAACGGTGAATGGGTTGTTACGATAAACTGTATATTCGGAAAAGTCTGGGTCAGAATCGGTAATATATTTTTCTGCATTTCCAAATGCAGATGCGTCTCAACCTCATCAATCAGGACAATTCCCTCCTGCTTGTATAAAAGCTTTTTCGTATTATTCATACGCATCATGATATCTGTTATAATATCCAATATTGCGGAATATCCACTGGATAACGTACTGAAATCAAATGGTTCCTTACCGGTCTGCAGAATTTTAAATTCAAAGGTGTCCGGATTAAAATCCAACTTTAACTGATCGTCCTCAAAAATCCTTTGCAGTAACTGCTCAAACCAGACAAACCAACGGTGAATTTCGTCTGCTTTTTCTTTTTTCCCCGCTACAAGAGACATGGCTTCCGTGGTCTTCAAATTCAACAGATAACTCACAAACTTTTTACCAGGCTGCGATTCCGTAAAATATCTATCTTCCAACACAACTTTCTCTACATTTTCAGAATTTCGTACGCAATAATCTCTGTCTACTTTATAATACGCAAAAATAATACTACCATCTACAAAACCTTTTGCAAAATCTCCCCCAGGAGCAAAATGCAGCTTAACGCCATGCAATAGTTTCTCCGCCTGCGGAACATATTTATTAAATTGTTTTACATATTTCAACAACCGTTGACTCTGATTTGCTTTCATCATTTGAACAAAGTAGGAATTGCCCTCCGTATCCTTAATTGGCCAATCCGGCATCGGCTTATCAGCTTTTTTACCGTCCTCCCTTTTATGTTCCACATCCGCATCGACCATTTGCTTTTGAAATTCAACCGCAATCGCATTTAAAACACTTGTTTTTCCGCTCCCGTTTTTTCCGGTCAAAATCAAATGCTTTCTTTTGGTTTTCTCGAGAGGAATTTCTATATTTCTTAGATGCCGCACTTTTTCTATGTCGATTTTTGATAAAAATGTAGAACCCATAACTTCCTCCACTGTCTTTTCTGTAATATCTATTTTATCCTTTTTTCCCGCCAAATACAATATACATTTCCCGATGTGAGTAAGAAAATGACCGGCACAAAAGCCAGATCCCAAAACGCCCTCCGTTTACAGGACTCTCCTCTGCTTTCGTGTCGGTCACTTTTCTTTTCGTATCGATTATTCTTCCAATTTATCTGCTTTTCACAAGTTCTACAGTCTCTTCACAGATAGCGATTTCCTCATTGGTAGGAACAACGCAGGCAATGATCTTGGATTCCGGTTTTGTGATGATCACTTCTTTGCCGCGGCAGTTGTTTGCTTCCTCGTCAAATTCCAGACCCATAAACTTGAATGCTTCACAGATTGTCTTACGCAGCGGAATGGCATTCTCACCAAGACCTGCGGTAAATGTGATCACATCCACACCCCCCATAGCTGCAATGTAAGAACCGATATACTTTACAATACGGTAAGCGTACGCTTCCAGACAGTTGATCGCATCCTGATTTCCTGCTTCTGCCGCTGCGGACACGTCACGATAATCACTGGAAATACCTGTCATCCCAAGCATACCGGACTTTTTGTTCAGGATATTCAGCACTTCTGATACGGTCAGGTTCTCCTTATTGCACAGATACTCCACAAATGCCGGATCAATATCACCGGAACGTGTTCCCATGATAACCCCTTCAAGAGGTGTCAGCCCCATAGAGGTGTCCACACATTTTCCGTTCTTTACTGCGGAAAGAGAAGCGCCGTTACCCATATGGCATACGATAACCTTCAGATCTTTGCTGTCTTTCCCAAGAAACTCTGCGGTTCTCTTGGATACAAATTTATGAGAAGTTCCGTGGAAACCATATTTGCGGATTGCATATTTCTCATAGTATTCTTTTGGAATTCCGTACATATACGCTTTCGGCGGCATCGTCTGATGGAATGCGGTATCAAATACTGCCACATTCGGTACGCCCGGCATCAGTTTCATGCAGGCATTGATACCCATCAGGTTTGCAGGATTGTGCAGAGGACCAAGATCCGCACATTCCTCAATAACTTTGATTACTTCCTCATCGATAATAACAGAGTTCGTAATCTTCATACCTCCGTGCAGTACACGGTGTCCGATTGCATCCACTTCATCCAGACTCTTAACAACGCCTGTCTTTTCATTTACCAGAGCATCCAGAACCATCTGAATTGCCTCGGTATGTGTCGGCATGGCTGCCTCTGTTACTTCTTTTTCTCCGCCCTTCGGCTCATAGACAAGACGTCCGTCAATACCGATACGCTCGCAAAGACCTTTTGCCAGCACATCTCTGTTATCATAATTAATCAACTGGAATTTCAGAGATGAACTTCCACAGTTTACTACTAATACATTCATGTTTCTTTCCTCCGGAATTTAATTTGTACGTTACTGATTCTGAGCCTGTACGGCTGTGATTGCTACAACACCAACAATATCTTCCGCAGAGCATCCCCGTGACAGATCGTTTACAGGGGCAGCAATACCCTGTGTCATCGGACCGTAAGCCTCTGCCTTTGCCAGTCTCTGAACCAGTTTATATCCGATATTACCTGCATCCAGATCAGGGAAAATCAGAACATTAGCCTGTCCTGCAACCTTGCTGTCAGGAGCTTTGGAGGAACCTACGCTGGGAACAATTGCAGCATCAAGCTGAAGCTCACCGTCCAGTGCCAGATCCGGATTCGCTTCTTTTGCAATTCTTGTAGCCTCTACAACTTTATCAACATCTGCATGCTTTGCACTTCCCATGGAAGAATGAGAAAGCATCGCTACTTTCGGCTCCTTGCCAACCAGAAGCTTGAAAGACTCTGCAGAAGATTCTGCGATTGCCGCCAGTTCTTCCGCTGTCGGATTCTGATTCAGACCGCAGTCACCAAATACAAAGACGCCGTCCTCACCGTATTCACAATTCGGAACGTCCATGACAAAGAATGCGGAAACCAGCTTTGTGCCCGGCTTTGTCTTCAGAATCTGTAAACATGGACGAAGGGTGTTGGCGGTAGAATGGCATGCACCGGATACCAGACCGTCTGCATCTCCCATCTTAACCATCATAACACCATAATAAGTGTAATCATTCATAATTGTTTCTTTCGCTTTTTCCGGCGTCATACCCTTCTTTGCACGAAGTTCAACTACCTTGTCAATATAAGCCTGTGTTTTCTCATAAGTTGCAGGATCAACGATGACAGCCCTGGAGATATCCAGACCTTCGCTCCCCTTCTTCACAGCTTCCTCAGAACCGATAATAATCAGATTCGCAATATCCTCAGCTAAAATCTGTGCTGCTGCCTCATAAGTTCTTCTGTCTTCAGACTCCGGCAGAACAATTGTCTTTTTGTTTTCTTTTGCTCTTGCTTTGATTGTGTCAATAAATCCCATGATTTTTGACTCCTTTCGATTTTATTAGCTCGTTATTTTTATTATATTACGATATCCTTTTAACGACAAGGTTAGTTATTTATTTAACAAGGTTTCACGTGCGAAACGAACTCATGTCATCTTTCAGCACAGATTACCATCTGGTCTTTTCTCTCTTAGAACCTTTTCCAGTACCGAAACTGCCTCTTCCGATTTGCTGCATCGGTATAGGTAGACCGGCACTTCCAACGCGATGGAAACCGTCATGTCCAATACCTGCCGCACAAAAACTTCATTCCATCTATTTACCGTTATTTCCCCATACAGGCGGCTTAACGTCTCACCCGGTCTCAGTCTGACAGCCTGGTTTTCTTTTCCTTTTTCCAATAAAATAATTGCCTGAATTTCTCCCGCATTGTTTTCACATATAGCAGAACTTCCGTTCATAGGCAAACCAAATCCATACCATAGCCCATTCTTCTTTTTTAACAATGCCCGGTCCCCATTTATAATCCAGGAACCGGTATAACGCTTCCATAGTTCTGCCTGTGTAGATTTTCCAACACCGGAAGGTCCGGCAAACAAAATCATTTTATTTTTATATCGGATCATAGAAGCATGGAGAATGACGCATCGAAACTGCATCATTATTTTCTCAAACATCATATAATTAAAATGAGCCACAGACGACTGTATCCGCTGTTCTAACGAACCACCCTGCAAGTAATAAACCCATCCTTTCGATTCTGCCAAAAATCCTAACGCATAACAAACACCTTGATCATAAAACAGGCGATACTCTGTATGATCTCTGTCTATGATTTTAAAAGAGGGACATTCATAGAGCAAATCTCCCTGGATCCATTCGGACGGAAAGGAAGTTACCGCCTGATACTTCATAGTATAGTCAACGCTGCACGGATCCACTGCAAATTTTTCATATGCCAAATCCGGTGTATATGTAAAATGATCCTGAATTTTTAATCGTGTTTCTGCAAATTCATAATACCTATCCATGATCTTTTGTCCTCTTATCATTCTTAAAATGGTGACGTCTGCTGACGCAGACATCACCATTCATGAAAGTCAATTATTTTGCTGTCCGGAACTTTCACAGTATAATTGGCAATAAGATTCCATCATCCTGCACAGATAATCCGGTGTGCCGTCGGTTCTGCCTGTTTCTGCAAATCCGGAAGCCGCACAACTGGGACAGATTTTATGCATTGGACAGGCGGCACACGTTACGGAAGTAACGATGTGTTCTCTTTCTTCCGAGATGTATTTCCAGGCTTCCTCAAATCCGGTTTCAAACACAGGTTTCGAAGGTTTTTCCAGCATACCGCACGGTGTCATCTGACCATCCCATGTGATCCAGAAACTGCTTAGGCCTGCCCTGCAGCTCATAGGCGGTTTTTTATTCTCATGGAACTGTTTTTCTTTTTCTTCCTTAATCGTCCGGACAATTTCTGCTTTCTTTTCCATTGCAGCAGCGGACATGGTGATCCTTTCTGTCTGATATAACGCAGCGGCCGCCTCTTCAGGCGAAAGACGTACTTTCCTTCCTGTTGAAACTGTCTCCTTCCTCACCGGAGGAAACATGTAAGAAGCTGCACGGACCGGGATAGAAAGAGATTTCCCAATCTGAAAAATCTCTTCTGTTTCTTCCCAATTGTCCGGTGTAATGCTCACGTTGATTCTGGTTGGAATCCCTGCATTTTTCAGCATCTCCAATCCATTCATTGCTTTATGGAAACCTTTACTGTCCCCGCACAATTTTTCATAAGTACTTTCACAGGAGCCGTATAATGTAACATTGATACATTTCGGCGGACTCTTTTTCAGCCATTCTACCTCCTGGCTGCCGATCAGTGTTCCATTACTGTTGATGGAAATCACAAGTCCCATATGGCTCAGCTCCTGATAAAGTCTTGGAAAATCCCGGTAGAAAAAAGGTTCTCCTCCGGTCAACAGCAGGAACAGCATACCGGCCTCCCTTGCTTCCTTTGCTAATTTTATCCAATCCTCAGCACTACGAAGAGGGCAGCCTTTCAGTTGTCTTTTCTCTTTTCTTACATAACACATCCTGCAGTTCAAATTACAAAGAGGAGACAATTCAAACGTTCCGCTGACAGGTAACTTTAACTGTTCTGCCTTTTTATGAAGCATCTCTTCTACCGCTTCTGCATGTATCATAATTTTCATCTCCCCCTGTAAGATTTATGATAGCCGTTCTGGCTCTATGAAGAAAAGAAACCGGCAGCAGCTGACCAGTCATTTTTATTGTCAATCAGTTCCGCATGCTCCAAACCGCAGATCGTATCATACCAATAGAAGGGCACATAACAATACTGCATACTGCTGGTAAAATATGTTTTTCCATTTTCGAAGTAAGAGTCGGTAGTGCCGCATACAGACCCATCACTCATTAACCGCTGAGAACAAGTTGCAACATATTCATTCAGTACGTATTCGCTGATTGTAATCTTCGGTTTATAATATTTCTTTTTCAATTTTATCACCCCATTATGTTTTATAACCGCTGCAGTTCCTCCAGATAAGCATCCATCATGCTGCAGATATAGGAAGGAAGCCCCTGATAAGAACCAGTTTCCGCAACGGCAGCCGCAGCACAGGCAAAACACATCTCCTTCTTTGCGCAGGTGCTGCATTTTTGATTCCGGCGGATTTTCGCTGCTTCATCCTTGATGTATTCCCAGGAACGCCAAAACCCTTCCTCGAAAACCGGGATGGAAGGTTCTGTCATCATTGCACATGGTGTCATCCTGCCTTCCCAGGTAACCCAGAAAGCAAATGCTCCTGCACTGCATGCCATCGGCATTTCTGTTCCTTCCCCCAAAGTTTCCTGCCGGATACAGGTGCAGGCACGTTCCCGCTCTTTTTGAAAACTGTCCGTTTCCCACAAAAGCTTTGCCGCCCGGGCTCTTATCCTGCCGGCTTCTTCCGGCGGAAAACGATCATTTTCTCCTGTCATCGCCCTGTCTTTTCGGACCGGAGGATACAGATACGTGCTTTCTTTTACCGGAAGCCCATAGTTCTCCCCAATCCCCTTTATCAACTCTAAATCCTGTAGATTATACGGAGTAAGGGTTGCATTCACTCTGACCCGGATTCCTGCAGCCTTCAACCGTTCTAACGCCCCAATTGTCCGTGTGAAGGCATCTCCATCCCCGCAGAGTGCTTCATACGTTGACTCGCTGCCGCCGTACAGGGTAACATTCATCTGCAAAGGCGGCATACGTTCCAGCCAATTCACTGTCTGCTCATCAATCAAGGTACCATTCGTATTAATCGAAATCCGAAATCCCATCTGAGCAAGTCTCGTATAAAGATACCGGAAATCCGGGTACAAAAATGGTTCGCCTCCGGTCAGCAGCAAATAAAGCAGCCCTGCTTCCCTGGCTTCTTCTGCCAACGCAATCCACTCATCTGCCGATCTTAATCCACCGTTTTCTTCTACCTGCTTTTTCCCTTTTCTCACATAGCACATCTTACAATTCAGGTTACAGACCGGTGAAAGTTCAAAACCTCCGCGGATGGGAATATTCCTCTTTCCTGCAAGCTGGTACAGCCTTCTTTCAAAGTCATTTTCATTTTGATACATCATAATTCAGATTTCCTCTATGATGACTTTACGCCTTAAAATCATTTACCTTTACCGAAACAACATTCGTATACACAACGATTTCCTGCTGGGTTTGTTTGTTTTTCATGACGGCATATCCTCTTGCTGCAATCTCAACATCATATAGTCCCTGAGAAAGCCCGGTCAATTGACCCATCACTGTTTTTCCATATGGTTCTGCAAAATCCACATTCATGGTTCCGGGGGTATCTGCCGTAAGTTCCCCGCCCCTGAGCAGGATTTCCGGTATAAATTTCATTCCCACCTTGCTCACAGTAAAAGCTTCACTCGCCAACGGGTCATCCACTTTCATTGCCCATGCAAGCGTTCCCTTACCATAATTTCCTCTGGTAGCCGTAATCTGGAAATGTGCAAATTCTGCGTTGATCCTCATATCCTCTTTGATCTCTGAAATTGTACCGGATACCTGATTTCCATACTGATCAAACCACCCGATGAACTCCGCTCCCTGCAAAGTCGGCGCATGTTCCGGCAGCGTAAAGCTGCCGCCATATGCAATGATATATTCCTTCGGATCATTTCCGTCATTCGTTGCCAATGTGACTGTTACAGTTTTCTGCTCCCATCTGGCATTCACTACTACATCCCTGCCGTTTACGGTAACAGAATCACATGGGGTATCACTGTCTTCGATATACCAGCCGAGGAAATCATAGCCTTCTCTTGCCGGAGCTTCCGGTACGTCCACGGTTTCCTGATCCTTTACCTCACAAATCAGCGGCTCCGTAGCATCATCATGATACTGAAAGGTCACCGTATAGGTAACTTTCCCAGTCTCATGAGGTACACAGTAACAGCCGCAATTGCCGGTACACGTACCCTCTGAGCCGATACAGCCGGTTAATCCCGGCAGCTTATCCTCTGAAAGCTTCCAATGTCCGGTCGCGGTGAACGTGTCAGTCGTGTTGATTTTCTCAATTACCGCAGCCTCATCCGCTATCTCAGCGCCGCTTGTGGACTTTGTATAATACCTGCTGGTACCGGCAGCAAAACAATTCTTTCCATAATAACAGGAATTATTTACCGTACCGCTGTTATAACGAATTCCGCTGAGATAAGACTTGTAACTCGTGCTGGTATTTGACGTTGTCAGCGTGCCGACGTTGAAACAGTCCGTATAACTGCCGCCTATACTATAACCGCAGATACCGGCTGCATAAGAGCGGTATCTGGAATTGCTGCTGCCCGCTGTAATCGTTCCGGCATTGTAGCAGCGGACCACACTGGAATCCGCAGTCCTGCTGACACCGACAATACCGCCTGCCGCATTATAATATGAGCCGGAAGCGATAGGAGAACCCGTGCTGACAGCGGCCGTATTATAACAGTCCGCAATATTAATCTGAGACCGTACCGTTATCGTAGAATTGGTAGCAGCCATACCAACAATGCCGCCCGCGCCGCCATATGCGCTGGATCGGATGCTTTCAGCCTCACAGTAAGAACGGTCGATTTTTAACCTTGCATCATAAATCCACCCCACCAAACCGCCGATACCATACTCACTTCCCGTAACAGTTCCGCCCTTGATACCGGAACAGCAAAGCGTGGAAGCACTGTAACTGCTTCCCGTCTGCGCATATCCTAAAATACCGCCCACCGCATGTTTGCCGCTGACTGTGCTGTTTACGACGTGCAGATTACAAAGTCTGTTAATAACCGGAGCCATACCGGCACACCCAATAAAAGCGGCCGCATTGCTTCCGGTCGTTTTTATTTCGCTGTCCCGAATCGTCAAATCACAGATCACTGCACTGGCAATACTTCCAAACAAGCCCACATTACTTCCATTCTCAATTTTCAGATGGCTGATCGTGTGACCGCCCCCGATGAAAGTACCGCAGAAATAAGAATTGACCGTGCTGTTGCTGCTGTTATATCCAATGGGTGTCCACTTCTGATCATTCAAATCAATATCCGCTGTCAGCTTATACCATGCACTGCGGTAAAAATTGTTCGTGGAATTATCTGCGTTAACCCTCTGCGCAACCAGCGCCAGTTCTGCACCATCAGAAATCAGATACGGATCTTCTTTTGTACCGTTTCCTCCCGCAAACGCCTCCGCAACCGTACCGTCCCATAGTTTTTGAGGTTCTGCTGCCAAAGCAGATGCCGGCAGACAGCCGATCCCCATCACCAATGCCAATAATAGCGCTAACACCTTTTTTACTTTTTTCATTTTGTTTCTCCTTACCTTCTCTTCTAAAAAAGTCCTGCATAGGAAACGGACATGTCTGCTGGCGCAGACATCACCATTTATGAAAGTCAGATGCTCCGTGCTGTCCGGGACTTTCATAGGAAATAGTTCCTCCTATGCAGGATTCTTTTATCTGTTTCTACTGCTCTTGCCTGCCTATTTAAAATTATTTACCTTTGTTGAGACAGCATTCGTATAGACAACAAATTCTTCCTGTGTCTGATTGTTCCTGATTACTGCATATCCTCTTGCCATAATATCAATATCATACAATCCACTGGAAAGTCCGGTCAACTGACCCAGCACTGTTTTTCCATAAGGTTCTGAAAAGTCCACATTCATGGTTCCTTGCGTATCTACTGTAAGCTCTTCGCCTCTCAGCATCATTTCCGGTATGAATTTCATGCCAACCTTGCTCACAGTGAAGCTTTCGCTCATGAACGGATCGCTCACCTTCATTCCCCAGGCCAATGTTCCCTTTCCATAGTTGCCTCGTGTGCCTACCATCTGAAAATATGCAAATTCTGCGGTGATTGTCATATCCTCTTTGATATTCTGAATAGTACCGGATACTTTATTTTCCTTCTGATCAAACCATCCGATAAATTCCGCTCCCTGCAGAGTCGGCGCATGCTCCGGAAGGGTAAAGCTGCCGCCGTATGCCAGGGTGTATTCTTTCGGCTCATTTCCATCATTCGTTACCAGTGTTACTGTTACGGTTTTCTGCTCCCATCTGGCATTTACTACTACATCACTGCCGTTTACAGTAACCGAATCACATGGAGTATCACTGCCTTCGATATACCATCCAAGGAAATCATAGCCTTCTCTCTCCGGATTCTCCGGTACGTCCACAATTTCCTGGTCTTCTGCCTCGTAAACAAACGGCTCCGTAACATCATCATTATAATTAAAGGTTACGGTATATGTATCCGGCTCCTCTGTGGTATTTTTGAATACCGGATAACCGCCGTTCTCCCCGGCGCCGTCAAAAGTCCAAATCTGTTCGAAATCAAATCCCACATACGGAGTCTGTGTTTTCATCTCATTTCCTGTTACAAGATAAGACCTTGTTGCAGTAGATGTCCAGCTCGGATTGGCAATTTCCGTATTGTATACATTCTCAAATGAGCCGCCGTAATTATCTCCGCCGATGACATAGTCAATACCATCCGGATAGAATGTATACCCACTCTGATTATACCTGGTATATCCGCTCACACCGGTATTTGCCACATAAGCATTGTTAATTGTTCCGCTGTTTCTGCCTACAAGTCCGCCTGCATAATCCCATGGATATACATACCCGTAATAAACATAGCAATTTTCAATAGAAGCCTGGTTTTCTCCGCAAAGACCTCCCAGTACGGCATAGACAAAGTTATCTGTATTAATCATAACAATTGCTCCGTTGTTCGCCATCTGCGCAAGGGAAAGCCATCTGCCGTTTGTATTACTGTTTATTTCCACATTTCTTGCAAAAGAAAGCGTAATGGAACCATTGCCCAGATTCGCACCTACTAATCCCCCGGCAAAACGCACACCATTTACAAAACTGTCAACTGCTGAACACTTTGTGACTGCACCGCTGTTATTCCCCACAACAGCGCCGATATACCAGCCATTATTGTACAGGTTGCTGACACTTGAGGTATTATTGTAACCGGCTACAATACTGTTAACCACATGGCAATTCTCAATCGTACCGTTGCTGGCTCCCGCAACAGCAGCCACGCCCTTTGTTCCGAGAATATCCGCACCGTCAATGGTCAGATTTTTCACCGTACCCCGATTAGCGCCGAATAATCCGACATAACTGCTTGTCTGTCTGCTGATTACCAGATTACGGATTGTCTTTCCGTTTCCGTCAAAGGTACCTGTAAAAGGAGCCGCCTGTGTACCGATCGGTGCCAATGTATACCCTGACAGATCAATATCATTCGCCAACTTATAATTTCCATTCAGATTATTCCGAATGCCGTTCAATTCTTCCTTTGTTGTAATATATGTTACATTCTCCTCCGCAGATGCTGTGATCGGCACTGCTGTCAGCATCATACATAACACACAAAGCATAGCCACTACTTTGTGAATTCTTAATTTAACCTTCATAGTTTATACCAACCTTTCCCCACTACCCTTTTTGCCTACTCGGTATAAAACTGCGACCATCCAGGCATAGAAGGATCAATTTCAACACTTTCTACTGTTCCGTTTTCCATATCTTCCTCACTGATAATCCCAACTTCTCCGCTGTTTTTTGTCGGAGAATTCGGCTCGTCAGCCACAACGCTTTCCGGTGCCTTTTTTTCCGTCTCAGTCTCCTGTCTTGTCTCAGACTCTGCTTTTGGACTTTCTGCAATCTGACTGCCAGTCTCCGGAACCCGCTCATCCTTCTCTTCAAACTCCGTTTCCGGCTTCTGTGATTCTCCCGGCGCTATTAAAATATCAGATGCCTGTTCACCTTTGTCTGCGTCTTTCGTATGCCTGTCCGCTTTACCGCTTTCCTGATTTGCATCTTCAGAAACTTTTTCCATCTCCTCCGCTTTGTCGGCCGGAATCTGTTCCTGTACTTTATCCTTCGCACTGCAACTGCAGAAAACTGTAAAAGACAAACATATGCTAACCAAAAAAATGACTACTTTTTTTATAACTGCACCTCCTTTACTTCTTCATCACTGAGTAAGCAAGTTCTGCGGCCGCAAGATCCATGTTACATTCCAACCGATACACAGGTACTTCCTTTAACATCTGAGCAATAAATTCCAGTACATAGGAAAGATGCTCCGAAGAAATCGGTCTGAGCATATTATCCAGAATCAGCCTCACTGCTTCTGCCCCATGGACTTCCTCAATCCTGTTCTCCTTTGCCCGTGATAAATAAGCAATTCCTTTCAAGTTTCCTCTCTCATTGACATTTAACGGACTGGTCCCGCTCCAGGGTGTTCCGTATGCATACATGTGTCCGTTCAAACACCTGAGTGCCGGCTTATCATCATTTAAAATCCGGGCATTTCCATCCAAATAACGCATCCATAACTGCGTATGGGTTGACTTCCCGGTTCCGCTCTTTGCGGAAAATAAATATGCATTGCCGTCTACAAGAATAGCCGATGCATGAAGAATAATCCCATATCGCTTCACAATCAATTGTTCCAAAAACCGATCTCCGGTCAGACAATATTCCCATTCCTCTGCACTCATGGTATCACAGCAAACGATACGGGATGCCCGGTCTGCCTTGCTCAACGCCAGGGAAATCTGAGGTTCCCCTGCAAAACAGGATTCATACGGCTTCATCTGCCTGAGCAGCCGCTCCCCTTCCGCTTCTACCATCACATTCAATTCTGCAATTCGGTATTTTCCCATAACTCTCCAATTCAATTTTCAGACATACCTGCTTATACCGACACAATGATGCATCCAGAATCACCCACTTGATTTTCCGTCCGTTGTCTTTCTGTCACGTACTCTGCCCCCACACTGCGAACCGAAAATTCATTCCATAGCATTGTCTGCACACACCTGTACCAGCACACAAATCTGCTGAACAAGGCACTTCATGCCAGTTTTTAAAACCTTACTCAAAATCAGAGTTCAAAAACACCATCGCTGCAAATATCTCCGCTGACTTTCGATCCGTCTCCTTCTCCGGCCTCGACACCGCAGCCTACAAAGAATGCATTATCGGCCGCAACCTTCTTGTCTACCACATACTCTAAAAAATCTGCTTTTGGTGCTACGTACTTTTCTTTCATCTTCTTCTTTTCCTTTCACTTATTTTATGTTTTATCTATTAGGATATTGGGTCAAAAGGTATTTTGCCCCCATGATACCTGGGGATTACTGCGTACTTTGCGCCCCGCACCCCTGAAAACATTCAAAATCCGCCCTGTCCGGGCTGCTTTCTCATGTTTTGCGGGTTCCAAAGTCATGCTTTTTCATGCAAGCATGAAACGCATAACCTTTTGACCCTGGTATCATATAATAAAAGTATGACAGAAGAATCTGCCATTACTTTATTATCATAAGTAATACGGTTTTCGTCAGATATTTAGTAATCCTCTGCTTTGAAACTTTTCTATATAAACCTCAATATCTTTTCTGGCTGTCTCTTCGTCCACTTCATACTTCTGTACCACTTTATGAACCAGCTGTTCTATCGTTACTTCCTCCTGCAACTCTTCCCAGAGAAATGCCCCGGTTTCATTGACACTGATCAATCCATTATACTTTCGGGCCGTCTCCCCTGTAGGAACAACAATATATTCTCCGCCAATTTCTCTCATAATAAAATTATCATTGATTCTCATTTCTTGTCCCCCAAAACATACTCTTTTGAAGCTTTGATAATAATTATCACATTTTTTTCATCGTATCATATTTCCTTCACACATGCAATATCTCATTTGTTTGTAAATATCAATTTTTTTTTAAACATATCACTTTTTCTATATCATTACAGAATTATATCTCCTGATTTTCTGATTCGCCGGCTGATCTGCATTTTATATAACCTACTTTTTATCTTTTCTACCATCCGCTTTTTACTAATTTTAAACTATCGTATATCTAATATTAACATATTAAATCTTTCACGTCAACCAAAATACCCCATTATATTTATCGGTTAAGACTTTTATATAATGTACAATCTATTATAAAAGGTGGTGAATATAATGTTTGAAGATTTTCTTCCTGACAGACTCGCAAAATTAAGAATACAAAAGGGTGTCTCTGCGCGTGATATGTCTTTGTCACTTGGACAGGCAAATAATTATATCAATACAATTGAGAACAAGAAATCGCTTCCCTCCATGCAATCATTTTTCTATATCTGTGATTTTTTAGGCGTCACTCCACAGGAATTTTTCGACGAAGGAAACAATAATCCGGAAAAGCTCCGCGAATTCCTTACAGAAGCCAAAAAATTAGATGATGAGGTACTGATCCATATCCTCAGTATCATGAAAGAACTGAACAAAAAAAGGGATTCTCTGTAATATCTTTTCCACCCAACGTTGCCTTCCTTGATAAAATATACAACTTGTTATAATATGAAATACACAGATTACTCACATAAAACAAAAAACAATTGATCAGATCACAATATTAGTACATCGGTTCGCAAATAACTATACCAATAACGCAGAATATTTCTTCGAGTGTGCATGGTAAAAACACAGGCGTAGCGGGCTACGCCGAGGCTTTTTGCCATGTGCAATCGGAGAAATAGGCAAGTCATTTGGTGAAATGTGAATGAGACAGTACACTAGAGCGTGTTTGAAAATTGCTTTCCGTGAGATGTGCGTCCAAGTTTGTGGGGGATTTGCCTCAAATGAAGGAGACGTAGCGGGCTACGTTGACCGAAGGCGGGGTAAATATACCGCAAAGTGGGGCGTGCAGATCGCGGGAATGAATTTTCAAACACGCTCTAGGACGAATTCAAGAAGAGAGGTCGCCACCATGACAGTTACAGGCATCATTGCAGAATATAATCCCTTTCACAACGGACATGCTTATCAGATTTTACAGGCACGCAAACAAACCGGAACCGATTATATCGTAGTTGTCATGAGCGGAGACTATGTCCAGCGGGGAACCCCTGCGATTCTGGAAAAGCATCTTCGTGCCCGGATGGCACTGGAACACGGTGCAGATCTCGTTCTGGAACTGCCCGTCCGCTATTCCACTGCCAGCGCCAGAGACTTTGCTTCCGGCGCAGTTGGGATTCTGGATGCTCTGGGCGTTGTGGATACCCTGTGCTTTGGCAGCGAATCCGGCGACACAAGCCTTCTCACACAATTTGCCCGGATTTTATTGGAAGAACCTTCGGCTTACAGTCGTGCACTCCAAAATGCACTGAAGTCAGGGGCTTCTTATCCCCTTGCACATCAGCATGGAATGATTGCCGCATGGAATGCCATGTTTCCGGATACTTGTTCTGAAATTACAGATCCTAAAACATTTTTTTCCGGTCCTAACAACCTGCTTGGCATGGAATATATACGGGCAATTCTTTCTCTTAACAGCAGCATCAAACCTTTTGCCATCCGCCGTACCTCTGACAATTACCACAGCCTCCGGTTAGAAGAGCGTTTTTGTTCCGCAACTGCCGTCCGACAGGCACTTTTGGAAAACCGCCTGTCAGAGCTAGCTCCTTATGTGCCGAAATCCGTCTTTTCCATGCTGTCAGCCTTCGGGGCGGATGACGGTTTTCAGACGGATACACGATTTCTAACAGAAGATGATTTTTCTCTGGTGTTGAAATATCGTCTTTTGTCCCTCTCTGCACAGGAACTTTCCGCATATTTGGATTATCCGGAATCTCTTGCTAATCGAACGCTCCGGAACCTCCAAACCTTTGAAACCTTCAGCCAATTTGCAGACCTTTTAAAAACAAAAGAAATCACCAGAGCCCGAATTAACCGGGCATTGCTTCATGTAATTCTGAACCTGAAAAAAGAGATGGAGGCCCCCCATTTTATTCGTGTACTGGGCTTCCGAAAAGAAGCTGCACCGCTGCTTTCAGCAATCAAAAAAAACAGCCATCTTCCATTGGCTGTGAAAATGGCTGATATTCCTTCTGAAAATTGGCAGACTGACCTGTTCGCATCAAACCTTTACCATTCCGTACAGGCGGCAAAGACAAAAACAAGAGCTGTGGATGAACGAAGTATTCCTATTATCATTTTATAAGTGCCAAATGACATTATGCACTGACATTTCGGTTTCTATCTGTAAAATTTTGATGAGTGACCCAATATGTATTGCTTTTGTACCTACAACAGTGAGGTTTCTGTAATCTATGCTTATGACATAGAACATATGGAATCAATCTGTGCTGAAGTCTTTCCTGGCAACAGTATCGATGCCCGTTCATATCCTGCATTTATACGCAACAACGATATCCGTAAAGGTATGTTGCTACCTGCCGAATCATACGCAAAACTGAACAGGCAGGATTATTAAAAAATATCATGAGTTGCCCGACAAATGGACAACCAATAGCACTTTGAAAACTTAACACATGAA
>UQAW01000076.1 GCA_900539175.1 uncultured Lachnospiraceae bacterium | reverse complement strand
TTGGCCAGGCTGTATCCGGTTATAGTTTAGAAACTAACCGGATATAGTACTAGGTTATTACTTGAATTCAGATGCGTACCATATTACAACACCAAATCCAAAGGGAGAAGGTGCACAGAATCTGATGAAGAATGTATTAGAACTTAACAGGATTCCAATTGAAGATATTGATTTTATTAATGGTCATGGAACAGGAACGAAAGCAAATGATACTGCTGAAATCCGTGCCATAAACCAGTTGTTTAAAGATACAGATTTAAAGATAAAATTAACAAGTAACAAAGCCAATGTTGGACACTGTATGGGAGCTGCTGGTGCAGTTGAGCTTGCAGCTACAGTAGGTTCAATTGAGAAAAAGTTTGTAACACCGCTTTATGGAAAAGGGGAAAAGGAAGCAGATCATGTTCATGTTGTCCTTAAGCCAGAGAAAGTTGAAAGACCAGTGGCATTATCAAACTCATTTGCATTTGGAGGAAATAATGTTTCGTTGGCAATTTCAAGTGCTGATTATGATTTTAATTCTGTATTATATGAAGAGTGTCCAGTTGTAATTACTGGCGTAGACTGTATTGGTAATAATCATGATTCATTTGAAACATTTGAGGCTATATTAGCAGATGCTCCTGTTGAATTTTATAGAGATAGTGTTGTAGAAGGTACATATAAAACACAGATTCCCGAAATTAATTATAAGCAATATATGGCGCCCGACATGATACGAAAGACAGATCAGTTAACAAAATATGCAGTTGTTACATCACAACGTGCACTAATGGATGCCAATATTGAGATAAACAATGATAATACTAATTCAATTGGACATGTTTATTCTTCAGCAGTGGGGCCTATAAGTACGATAAAAGATATTAATGAAGGCATTTTCGAACGTGGAATAGGAAAAATGAATCCATTTTCTTTCCCCAATAGTGTTGATAATGCAGCGCCAGGTTATATTACGATGACTAGTAGAATTAAAGGGGCAACCATTACACTTGATGCAGGAAGTTCTTCTTTAATGTGTAGTCTAATTTATGCAAGAATTCTTATTTGTTCAAAAAAGGCAGAAAAAGTAGTTGTTACTTTGGCAGAGGATTTTGAAGATTTATATCAGATGGGATTCAACAATTTTGGTGTTCTTAGCAATAAGGCTGATATTAATGACTTTAGCAATAAAGAAAATACAGTTATTTTGACACCAGGTAGTGTATCTTTTGTTCTTGAAAGCAAAGAATCTGCACTTAAGAGAGGGCAGAAAATATATGCAGAACTTTTAGGTTGCGAGCTTGTAGGAAGTAATAATGGAGAAGACAAGGCATTACTTGATCCATCTTTAGACAATTATTATGATACACTTGAAGCAGGAATTAAAAAGTCTGGTTTGACTTGGTCAGAGATTGACTTATACTGTTCACCAAGTGCAGGGGTTGTAAAGAATGATATACGGGAGAAAGAGCAGGTATGGGATAAACTTCCTGAGAATGTAGATATTCTTTCTGTTAAGCCATACTGTGGATTTAATGTATCCATATTCTCCGCATACAATCTTGTAGCTGCTCTTCGGGCATTTCAAAAGGAAGATGCATATGTTGTAAAAGAGAGTGCATTGGAGAAGAAACAGAAAATATTTAAAACAGCAGTTGCGGGTTCCTATTATCTTGGAAATACTGTTGGATGCGTAGTAGTAAAAAAGGTTGATTAGCTTATTTAAACGAGGAAAGCTAGATGAAAAATATTATCAAAGTAAGTCATTTTCAAAAGAACTACAATTTGATTAAGGCTGTAAAAGATATAAGTTTTGAGGTCGAGGAAGGCAGTTTATTTGCCTTCCTCGGACCAAATGGTGCCGGAAAATCTACGACAATTAATACATTGTGTACCCTTTTAAAGGGGGATGGTGGGAACATTGAGATTAATGGTCATGTACTTGGAAAAGAGGACAATCAGATTAAATCAGATATCGGAATTGTATTTCAGGAGAGTCTATTAGATGATCAGTTGACCGTTGAAGAAAATTTACTTGTACGTGGTAATCTGTATTCCATGCATGGGGTACAGCTAAAAAAGCGTGTAGAAGAAGTTCTTGAAACCACAGGAATTAAAGAATACAAAAAACAGTTATATGGACTTTTGTCAGGTGGACAAAGAAGAAGAGCTGATATTGCCAGAGCCTTAATTAATACACCCAAAATACTTTTTTTAGATGAACCTACAACAGGACTTGATCCAAAAACTAGGTTGGCAATCTGGAGCCTGATTAAAGAGATGCAGAGAGAAATGGGGATGACAATATTTCTTACGACACATTACATGGAAGAAGCAGCAGAAGCAGATAGGGTTGTAATTATTAATAAGGGTCTGATTATTGAGGATGCCACACCGATTGATTTGAAGAATAGGTATACACAAGACAGAGTATTGCTCTACAATGTTAAGCCGGAAATTTATGAATATTTAGCACATAAACGGATTTGCTATGAATTGAATAGTGAAGGAATGAGCATTCCGATAAAAGATAAAGAAGAGGCAATTAATTTAATATATGAGTTGAAAGATTTATATGGATTTTTTGAAGTGAGAAAAGGAACCATGGATGATATGTTTCTTAATGTGCTGAAAGAAGAGGTGTAACATGTTAAGTTTGATAAGACGTAATTTACTGCTCTATTTTAGAGACATTTCAGACGTTATTCTATCAGTTCTCTCTGTAGTTATTGCAATTGGAGTATATGTTTTGTTTTTATCTAAGTTGCAGATAGACATGGTGAATGGAACTGTTAAAAATTTGAATGTTAGTCATAAAGATATTTTATGGCTTGTAAATAGTTGGGTTTTAGCTGGACTTTTGGCGATTACGCCAGTAACAAGTGGGTTAGGGGGACTTGGAACACTTGTTCATGACATGGATAAGAAGATTACAAAGGATTTTAAGTCTTCGCCAGTGGGAAAATGGAAATATCCATTATCCGTTTTAATCAGTTCCTGCATAATTGGTTCAGTTATGAGTTTTTTACCCTTAATCATATATAGTATTTACATTTATGTAGCAACTGGGCATGCGTTTTCTATATCGCAGTATGTGAAAGTATGTTTAATGATATTGTACACATCCTTTTTTTCTTGCAGTGTTATGGGAGTTATAACTTCATTATTAAAGAGCCGTCAGGCATTTACTTCGTTAAGTATAATAGCTGGTACAATCATCGGGTTCTTAGAAGGTGTGTATATGCCTATTGGAATGTTACCAAATAAAGTTCAGGATGTATTAAAGGTAATTCCGTTTGGTCATTGTGCAGTTGTATTTAGAAGTATATTAATGTCTAATTCGATTGATGGAGTAATGGGAAAAGTGCCAGAAAGTCTGCAGAGAGAATATTTGGAATGTTATGGAGTCAAGTATTATGTTGATGATAGTATATTATCTATTAGATTGAGTATTTTTTATATGCTGATGTGGGCTATTGTAGCACTTGTTCTTTATCTGATCCGTAGTAACAGGAAAGCACAAAAATATTGATAGTGAGGAGATATGTACTATGGTCAAGGAAATAGAATTTACAATATATGACAGGGAGAGAGATGTTGAGTCTGTTGTAAATCTCTTGAAAAGAAACAAATATTATCTAGGGAAGCTTGATCCAGATTTGACTGCTGAAAGATACATAGAATATCAGGACAGAAGAGGATTCCAGTTTGCTGTAGTTGCTAAAGTTGATGATGAGGTAATTGGCCATATCGCCTTGTATTTGAATGGTAATCAGGGGGTTGCACAAAAAAAACAGATTATTCTTGGGACTGCCTTGGTGGATGCCAGATATCAGAGATTAATGCCTTCCATTGGGGCTCTTTATATGCTTGCAATGGAAACTGCAATTAAGAATGGTTATAAGGTAGTCATATGTGACACATTGAAAGCAAATATGAATTCTCTCTATGTTCTAAGACGTCTTGGCGGTGTTCTGCTGAAGAATGAACCAAGTATATATGGTTTATATTTATTAAGAATATACACGCCACTTATCATCGAAACATTAGGGTCTGCTTCTATTGCGGAAGCAACGAAAGAGTTTGGGCAGATTTATGAGGTAACAAAACGGTTAGATAAGAGAACCGCCAAACAGAAAACAGAATTAATTGATAATAAATATGTGTTACAGGCATATCATGTTAAAGAAGCTAATTATAAGTTTTTTGTTAATATCATAAATGAAAATGTTGGAAAGATTTTGCTGGATGATTACTTCCAAGCAGTATTATTGGAAAATGATTCAAAATTGGCTATTACAGCTTATCAGAATCTTAATGTCCAGTTGGCTTTTTATGAAGGAGGAGATAAGATAAAAGAAGAAGCTGTTTTTCTAGCAGAAGGAGAAATAAAAGCGATTGCAATTAAGAAATCAATTGAGAAGATCCGGTTGGGATTTTCTGATTCAGACACAACGTTTTATATGTATCCTAGACCCAATATACAAAAGGAACAAAAATATCTTCAGGGAAGTTCTGCAGAGCAGATACTGGATTTGCAAACAGGATATTTGAGATTTTTTAAAGAAGGCAATCCATTGTTTGTGGAAATGTGGCCATGCATTACACGACCACTATTGTTTGGTTATTTAGTTCCAAAGGAGATTGCCTTAATACAGGAGAAATTAGAAGAAAACAGATATAGGATTACAGAAGAAAGCAAAAAATATACACTTTATCGTGAGTATACATTTGAAGAGAATAGAGTGAGAATCGATACATATGCGGATATTTTTGAAGAGATAATACGTGAACCAGTATTTCATTTAGCATTTGATGACTTAAGTTATAACTGTACGATTGTTACAGAGAGTGAAATCGTAAATAAGAGCTACAATGATAAAGATTACAGAGCATATTGTGATGAAATAATTTATGAGTATTTTGGAAATGAAGATTATACAAAGAGTTTTGTAAAGAAAGTGGAAGTAGTATTTGGACATGAAAAATATGAAATTGTTTCAGATCAGGATATATATTGCTTTCACCAGTACAATTATTTAGGATTCCGTTTCAGGAAACAGTCAGATGTGCTTGAAAAAAATATTGTAAGTGGAAGCACACGGATACAGCTTGGGACTATTACTATAGAAAGGAGCAGTATCTAGAGTATGAATGTATTTGAAAAGTTATTTATGATTAATAACTATCATGCTGGATTAAATCGTGTGTGCAAGATATCTTCCATTCTGAATTTTATACAAGAGATAACCATTGAGCAGGTACATCAAGTAGGCTCTATCAAAGAAAAAGTATCAAGGATGTTTAAAGAAATAGAAATGTTTGTCCTGTCAGTCAGGATTGAATTACAACGTCCAATTTATTTTGGTGAAGTATTGACATTAAGGGTATACCAATGCCCACTAATCAGTTCTAAACTATACAGAAAAGCAAAATTGTATATCGGAGAAGAATATGTGGGAAGTGCAGTTGTAGTTACAGTGTTGGTAAATCTTGAATCAAGAAAGTTGATTAATCCTAGATTACATACTGAGATCTTAGAACAGTATATATATTCCGGTGACACTGAGCATGTAAGAGTCAAAGAGGTTTGTCGGAAAAAGGTAGAAAATATCAAGAAGTATCATGTGGAGTATAGTGATATAGATAGAAATGGTCATATGAATAATGTCCGTTATGCAGAAATAATCAGTAATGTAATAAAAATGGAGCAGTACGAAGATCAATATATTAACAAGCTACAGATTGATTTTATCTCAGAGTGTTATGTAAATGATGAGATAAATTTAGGAAAGATAAACGAAGGAAATAAATTTTATGTACAAGGATCTGATAGCAGAAACAGATTAAAATTTAAAGGGGAAGCATATTTACAATATATTGATTAGGATAGATAATCAGTTGATTTTTACGGGAGGAAAGTATAATGAATGCAAAGAGTCGCGAGATTTTAAGAGCAGAGAATATTTTTAAAAGTTATGGGAATGGAGAGGCAAAGACTCAGGTATTAAAAGGGATTAGTGCTACATTTGAGGAAGGGAAAATGTATACAATTCTTGGCCAGTCTGGTAGTGGAAAGTCCACTTTTATGAATATTCTAGGTGGATTGGATACGGTAGACAGTGGAAGCGTTTTCTGTGAAGGCAAAGATATTACAAAAATGAGACCAAAGAAACTGGTGGAATATAGAAGAGCAAATCTGGGCTTTATTTTTCAGATGTACAATCTGATACCTAATTTGACAGTCCGTGAAAATATACAGGTGTGTGAATATCTTTCTAAATCACCAATTGAAATAGATGGAATCCTTAAGGTGTTAGGTATGGAACAGCATCAGGATAAGTTTCCATCCCAACTTTCAGGAGGACAGCAGCAACGATGTGCAATTGGGCGTGCATTGGTGAAGAATCCAAAAGTTTTATTATGCGATGAGCCAACTGGTGCTTTGGATTACAAAACCAGTAAAGATATACTAGTTCTTCTTGAAAAGATAAATAGGGAATATGGTACAACCATGTTAATTATTACACATAACACAGCAATAAAGGATATGACCCATAATGTAATTACCATCAAGGATGGTTTGATTTCAGATGCATACGAAAATAAGGTGATAATACCGGCTAAGGATTTGGAGTGGTAGAAGATGAGGATATTAAGAAAACAAACTCTAAGAAACTTAAGGAAAGAATGGTTCCAGTATTTTGCAGTATTTGTGCTTATTGCAGTGGGACTTGCTTTAATCATTTCAGTTAGTGATGCATCGGATTCTATCAGCTATGCATTGAATGATCTAGAGAAAGAAACAAATGTGGAAGATGGCAATTTTTCTTTATTTGTTCCGTTAAATGATAGCCAGAAGGCAGAGTTAAAAGAGCATGGAGTAGAGTTGGAAGAAAGTTTTTATATAAATTTTTCATATAAGAATACTACACTTCGTGTATTCAAAGATCGACAAAAGATAAACTTAGTTAAATTGCGTAAGGGAAATATGGCAAAAAAGGATAATGAAATTGTAATTGAGCAGCATTATGCCGAGAAGCATTCAATGAATGTTGGCGATACTATTTCATTAGCTGGAAAGACATTTTATATAACTGGTTGGGGATACTCAATTGATTATGATGCATCTTTAAAGCAGATTGATTCTGCATATCCAAATTCTGAAATGTTTGGTACCGCCTTTGTTGCCGATTCGAGTTTTGATGCCATGATGGATAACTATAGGGCGGAATATAGTTATGCATATCAATTGAAGGGAGAATATAATCATGCCCAGCTACAGGACTGGCTTAGTGAAATGAAATTTGATGAAACAAAAGTTTCGGATAAATACATGAAGAAAACAATTGATGATGTAAATGACGAAATCAGTGAATTTACGAACGGTGCAGATGATGTGGCAGATGGAGCAAAGGATTTATATGATGCCATTAAGAAGATCAATGAGAATCCTCAAATGAATCCAATGATGAATCCACTTAACGAGGGGGCAGAGACATTATATAAACGTTCTAAAGATTTGCGTGAAGCTGTTTATGATGTGACAGATGAGTATTTAGAGGTTGAGTGGCAAAACTTAATCAGCATAACTCCAAAAGATAAAAATGCTAGAATTGGTGATTACAGAGACTTTGCGGCTACAAATAAGTATTGCGCATTGCCAATTGGAGTAGCACTGTTCTTGTCCCTAGCCTTTTTAATTGCTGTGATATCTGCCAATGATATTAAGAAGCAGAGCCGGACAATTGGAACTCTTTATGCAATGGGATATAAAAGTAATGAGTTAGCTTGTACCTTTATTGTAACGCCAGTACTTGTTGTATTTTTGGCTTCTTTGGTTGGTACAATAGCAGGATTTAATTTAATCTTCCTGTTTACAAAGGATTATGTAGCAAATGGATGTATCGTTGACTTGCCTACAGCATATCCGGTCTACCTAATACTGTATGGTCTTGTTGTACCAACACTCTTGGCAATTATTGTAAACTGGATTGTCATTAAGGTTGCATTATCAAAACCAGTATTAAACATGCTTCGTAATACCAACATTGAAACAAAGAATCTGGAAGTTGGTTTAGTCAATATGAAGTTTAAGAAGAAGTTTCAGTTCCGTTTGTTTTTACGTGAAATGCCAAGCTTCCTATTACTATTTATATCATTAATCATGACAATCTTTATGATGGTATTTAGTGCTACTCTGTATGGTACTTTAGATACCTGGGTAAAAGGCTGTGAAGAAGATATTCACTATGCATACAAGTATTATTACAAATTCCCATCAGAGGATGTACCAACGGGAGGCGAAGCTGTTTTCTATAAGGGACTGGAGGCAACATTGGACTTAACCAATAGCCAGCTGGATGTAGAAGTCTGGGGCCTATCTAAAAACAGTAAATATTTTGATTATAACCTGACAGGAAGCAGGAAGGAAATCTATATTACAGATTCCACAAAGGATAAGTTTGGATGGGATGTTGGAGATAAGATTTATCTTTCAAGCAGAATGGGAAATGAAGCTTACTGCTTTACGGTTGCAGGGGTTGTTGATTATTCGACAGGACTTTATTTATTCATGGACATCGACAATATGCGAGAAGTCTTTGGAGAAGAGGAGAATTACTGGAATCTTGTTTTATCGGATAAAAAACTGGATATTGATGAGAGCAGACTTGGTGCTACAATCACAAAAGACGATACTGTAATTGGTGCAGAACGTAGAACAGATTCATTAATGGGGATTGTTTATATGCTTATGGGAATGGGGATCTTTATTTTCGTAGGTATCTTCTATATGATGATGAAGTTAATTACCGAAAAGTCAATGAATGCGATTTCACTGCTTAAAATTATGGGTTATAGTCAAGGAGAAGTTCAGCAGTTGTATTTGGTAAATCCTATTTTTGTGATCATATTAAGCAGCGCCATTTCGATTCCATTCAGTAAATGGATTGTGTCTCTGATCTATCCATTGATTATTTCAAGTGTTACAACTGGAATGCCGGTTGTACTGCCATTAAGATTGCTTCTTATGTTAATTGGAATTATTTTTGTTTCTTGGCTTGCTGTTCATATTTTGCTAAACAAGAAGATATACAATATTTCGCCAGAACAAATTTTGAGAAATAATGAGTAAGTAACATGATTATATATTTCAAATGTATATGAGTAATTTCACGCATATACATTTGAAATATGAATAAAGAGTAGTCATGTTTCTTATACAAGTCCAGCTAATAAATATGCGTAGAAGCAATATTCTATGGTGTTGGCACCTCCTTTAAAAGGGGATAGATAGATTTTTGATGCAGATTGGATTTGAAGAAGTACTGCAATCTGGGAACATCTGATTTACATAAGAAGCATCATAAGTGTTTTAGCAATAGTGTATGCGTCGATCACGTCCGTCTTAGTTTTGCGAATGTTATTCTTTCGTATTGTAGATGTCTTGATAGGGTTGAACACACACTTTAAAGTAACTGGCAACAAGGTATCGTATGAGGTTGTCGCCATAGTGTGCCGTTGACTCAAGAACGGTGATGAGACTGTCATCTCCATTAGCGTCATTTGTGAATTTGAACGGCTCCATGAGTATTTCACCATCAGAAGATATGGTTGAGGCAAGATGGTTGGGTTTGGCAGTATATATACCAACGCAAATCATGAGGTAGTACCTCACTTTCTAAAAGTCAAATACCGTGATATCCACCAGCGATTATCATCGTAGACTTGATTAAAATAAGTACACAGGAGAAATACTTCCGGCAACATCCAGCACATAAATGATTCGGATAAAGGTAATAACAATATATCTCAATCAAGTGTTAGAGATGCAGGGAAAAATCAAAAGTCTACAATATTTGAATGCATTGAACCACGATACTTATTAAAAAGAAAGGAAACATGGTGTTTTTACTTCTGAAAACATCATATAAGGGAAGAATATGGAAAGTTCCATATTGTCAACTATTGGAGATACACCAGTAATAGAATTAAAGAAAGTATTTGATAAGGAAGACTTTCAACTGTTTATGAAAATGGAAGCAATGAATCCAGGAGGGAGTGCAAAAGACAGAAGTGGTTACAGTATGCTTATGCAAGCCATAGAGGAAGGCAAAGTAAATAAGGATACTGTTATAATAGAATCCAGTTCTGGAAATCTTGGAATAGCACTTGCACAGATATGTTGTTATTTTGACTTGCGGTTTATATGTGTAGTTGATGTCAAAACAACAGAGCAGAACATAAAAATGTTAAAAGTATATGGTGCGGAAATTGATTATGTTAATGAACCAGATGCAGTTACAGGTGAATACTTGCAGGCAAGGTTAAATAGAGTAAAAGAACTGTTGGAGAAAATTCCTAATAGTTATCGTCCTAACCAGTACAATAACATATATAATCCTCTGGGACATAAGAATGCAATGAAAGAACTGGATGAATATTTTAACGGAGATATTGATTATGTTTTTTGTGCAACCAGTACATGTGGAACAATCCGTGGATATTCAGAATACATAAGAGGGCACAAACTTTCAACTAGAATAATTGCGGTTGATGCGGTTGGAAGCGTTATTTTTGGTGGTGAAAGAAAGAAGAGAATGATTCCAGGTCATGGAGCTGCTGTTGTTCCTGGATTGTTTTATGATGGAATGGTAGATGAGAGTATTTTCGTTACAGATATGGACTGTATTAAGGGATGTCGGACGCTTGTTGATCGGGAAGCTATATTAGCAGGTGGTTCTACAGGGGCAATACTAAGTGCAATAAAGAAGATAAAAGATAAAATACCTAGTGGTTCTAAATGCGTCATGATTATGCATGATAGAGGAGAAAGATATTTAGATACGATATATTCAGATCAATGGGTAAAGGAACACTTCGGAGAAAAGTCTTTAGATTATAGTTGGGATGACAAATTAGTCACAGCAGACAGATAGTACAAAAATGAGGAGAGTGAAAATGAGTAAGGATATTAAAATTATAATTGCTGATGAAGTAAACAGTATTTTAGAAGGAAAAGAACAACAGATTATTGATATTGTAAGTCAGACATATGTCTTGCACAATGATGGCCTTTCTTCTATGCCACATTCAATTTTTTTAAGATTTCCCAATCGCGATTCAGACCGAATTATTGGACTTCCTGCTTATATTGGTGGAGAGTTTGATATTGCAGGGATGAAATGGATATCTTCTTTTCCTGAAAATATCCAGAAAGGAATGGAAAGAGCATCAGCAGCATTTATTCTGAATGATATGAGTACAGGTCAAGTAAGTGCATTTATGGAATCTTCAATTATAAGTGCGAAGAGAACCGCGGCAAGTGCAGCTTTAGCAGCAAAAGAACTACATTCAAATTCAGATGAAAGAAAAATCGGTCTTGTTGGATGTGGAAGAATTAATAGTGAAATATTAAAATTCTTACATACGGTATTTCCTGATTTGGAAGAAGTATATGTATTTGATAAGTCTGAAGAGCGTGCAAAAGACTTTACAGAAAGATTCAAAGAAGAAAAGTTTAATATGACAGTAGTAGGATCTGTAAATGAAGTTTTCGAAAATGCAAAACTTGTCTGCTTTGCAACAACTGCAGGCGTACCTTATATAAGTGAAATTCCTGCATGTGATAAAAATACGACTATTTTAAACATTTCTTTGAGAGATTTTTCACCTGAATTCGTAGAACAGTGTGACAATATTGTAGATGATTTAGATCATGTATGCCGAGAGAGAACATCAATTCATCTTACAGAACAAAAGCTTAATACGAGAAGTTTTGTAAGAGGTACACTGGCTGATGTTGTTTCAAAGAAGATTGAGAAGCGTGTTTCAGATAAGCGGGTTCTATTTAGTCCGTTTGGCTTAGGTATATTGGATTTAGCTCTTGCCAATGTAGTTAAGATGGAAGCGGATAAAGAAAATATAGGAACAATGATAAAGAACTTTATGCGATAATAATTATTAAGTAGTGTCCAGTGATTGGTGTATAATCTCTTAAAACCAAATTTGATATTGATAAAAAGAAAAACAAGAATAAAATAATACAAACACATGCAAAACAACAGGAAGTCGCTGATATATATGAGCAGTTAGGAATGGACTTACCTACGGCATTTCGTATGTTTATGGTTAGAAGTAAGTTTTTGGATCGTTTCAACGTCTAAGATTTCAAGGAAAGCGTTGGCGTGCATGCGGTCATAACAGGTAATCGTACTTTAAATCTTATCAGCATATTTATCTGTAAGTAACATGAACACATTCTTCAACGTTTTTTTATTGTACTTGAAACTTGAAGAAAATGAGAAACACTATCCGGTAAAGAATTTTAAGTATTAGAAGACGAATTTATTGCACAGGAGTATTCAACCCTGGAAATCGACTTTATTTTAAAAAGAGTTGTGAAATGGAGTCGAAAAACTATTTTTAAGGAAATTTTATAACTGTTGGCGGACGAGCGCACACAAGAGAAACTTTATAGGGTAACATATATCGTGATTTATAGACATCTTCTTAAGGAAAAAAGAAGAGGACAAATGGCGCATATGTTATCCCTTTTTTTCTGTATAGAGCGTGTCATAACTAATGAGTGGCTGTGTTTTCCAGACACAGTATTGATGTACTTGGAAAGAGGGAAATTATGAATATGGCAAATGGTCGAATATGTAAAGTATGTGGAGCAGAAATTACCAGAGAAAAATTAGACAGTAATCTATCGGTTTGTCCGTTTTGCGGAAATTATATGCGGTTTCATGCATACAAGCGTATCCGCTCTTTAGCAGATGAGCATTCCTTTCATGAATGGAAAGATGATATCCTTTTCTCTAATCCGCTCAATGATCGTTCATACGAAGAATTGATAGGCAAAATGAAAAAGAAACATAATTTAAAAGAAGCAATTGTTGCAGGAGAAATGAAAATAAATGGTAGTTCTGTGGCAATTGGTGTCATGGATACGCGATTCATAATGGCCAGTATGGGTCGTTATGTTGGTGAAAAAATAACATGTATGTTTGAAAAGGCTATGAAAAAAAGATTGCCGGTTATTGTATTTTGCTGTTCTGGCGGAGCAAGGATGCAGGAAGGAATTATTTCCTTAATGCAAATGGAAAAAACGGCAGCGGCAGTAAAAAAACATAGTGACGCAGGCCTACTATATATTTCTGTTCTGACAAATCCTACGATGGGTGGTGTCAGCGCAAGTTTTGCCTTATCAGCAGATATCGTGTTAGCGGAAAAGGGAGCGATGATAGGCTTTGCCGGACCGCGGGTTATTGAACAAAATACCGGTGTAAAATTACCAAAAGGTTTTCAGACCGCAGAATTTCAACTCTCACATGGTTTTGTTGATGATATAGTAGCACGTGTGGAGATGAGGGAGTATTTAGGCAGGCTGATTCAGTTACATGGCAAGAAACATAGGTACATAAATAGCTTCAAATTATTGAGTACAAACAATAATAAGCAGTATCATTCATGTAGTCTTAGCGCCTGGCAGACGGTACAGAAAGCACGTGCAAATGGACGACCAACCAGTCTCGATTATATTGAAAAAATTTTCGATTACTTTTTGGAACTTCATGGTGACCGAACATTTAGCGATGATCATGCAATTGTTGGAGGAATTGGCAGTTTAGGCGGACAGGCAGTTACAGTAATAGGAGAACAGAAAGGGAAAAAAAGTCTTGACGAAGCAATCTATCGTAATTGGGGCATGCCGTCTCCGGCCGGATATCGAAAAGCATTAAGATTAATGAAGCAGGCAGAGAAATTCAAACGTCCAATCATATGTTTTGTTGATACCATTGGGGCCGCATGCGGAAAAGAAGCGGAAGAACAGGGCCAGGGGTATGTAATTGCAGAACTTCTGAAGGAAATGTCTGCGATCGAAGTTCCAATCTTATCGATCATTCATAGTGAAGGAGGAAGCGGAGGAGCTTTGGCGTTAGGCGTTGCAAATGAAGTCTGGATGCTGGAAAATGCAGTATATTCAGTATTGACTCCGGAAGGATATGCAAGTATCCTGTGGAAGGACAGCACAAGAGCTGATGAGGCTGCGGAATTAATGAAGTTGAAATCAGGAGATTTATACCAAATGCAAGTTGTGGATAAGGTTTTTTCAGAACCCGATGTATTAAACATTGAAAGTATGGAACGGCTGTGTTTGCAGTTGAAAGGTGAAATTATGATGTTTCTGAAAAAGTACCAAAAGAAAAAAGGAAAATACATTTTAACTAATCGGTATGAGCGATTTCGCAAGTTTTAAGGCTTTTGAAAATGCCTGAAAACGCGATTTATTTTGAGTGCTATAGAAAAGTTCTATTTAAGATCTAATGACAGGGGGGAGTGTATGATTATTAATTGTCTGAATATATCAGAACTAAGTATTGATAGTTATCAACTGTTTAGAAATGAAGTTTCCAGAGAAAGAAGAAGAAAAGCAGACCGTTTTCGTTTTATGATTGATGCATATAGAAGTGTATGTGCGGAATTATTACTTCAATACAGTTTATTTGAAGCAACCAATCAATATGGTGAAATGACTTTTTCTTATAATAAGTATGGTAAGCCGACTTTGAAAAATGTAAATGATTTTTTCTTTAATTTATCTCACTCAGGGGATTGGGTTGTGCTTGCTTATGGAGCTTCGGAAGTTGGAGTTGATATTGAAAAAATCCGATCTGGAAATGAAAGAATTGTCGAGGGGATTTTTAAAGAAGAGGAAAAAGAGTATATTTATTCTGTGGCAGGTATGGAACGGAATAAAAGATTTACTCAAATTTGGACTCTGAAGGAAAGCTATATAAAATATTTAGGGACAGGTTTTTCGACAGGAATGAATACATTTTCTGTGGGTGCATTAAATAATGTTGTAATTGATGATAATAGAGAGTTGAATGAAAACCTGTTTTTAAAAAGCATTCTATATAAACCAGATTACTATTTAGCAATATGCGGAGAAGAACAAAAGGTCACTGTTAAGGAAGTGGCATTAGAAGAGTTGATTCATATGGTAGGTAGGAAAAACAGGCAATTGTATGGACAGATGGATTGTATTGATAAAGGGGTATGAAAATGGCACAAGAAGATATTTGTTTTAACGAAGGTGATATGAAGTTTAATTTTCGAGTATCTTGCATCATTGAAAACAACGGCAGATTTTTGCTGCATAAGAGGAAAGCAGATTCTTTTTGGAATTTTCTTGGAGGGCGTGTAAAACTTGGAGAATTATGTGAAGATGCCATAAAAAGAGAAATCAGGGAAGAAATTGGTTGTAAGTGTAAGATTGATCAATTAGTAAAAGTATGTGAGAATTTTTATAAGTTTAAAGATACTACATTTCACGAAATTTTAGTGATATTTAAAGTTACGCTGTTAGATGAATTAAAAGAAGAATGTGTGGAAAACAAATTAGTCATTGGGTGGTTTTCTAAGGATGATTTAGATTCTATTTTAATAAAACCTGAATTTACAAAGGAAATATTATTGGAGGATGAATACAGCATGGGTTGGTTGGTGAATGATGAAATCAAAGGAGTGTAATTTATTTGGTTTCTTTTCAAAAGAACGGATATGAGCGGGAAAGAAAGTGATTTGTTTATTGTTAAATATATACTTTTCGAATGATTTCTAAGATGTAGGAGGTTAGGGAATGTGAGGTGTCCCGAGTAATATCATAAATGTTGCGAGGGTATTAAAGTTCGTGATGAATTGCAAAAACTGATATAAGATATGGCATTAGTTACTGAAGGGCAAAGCTATTTTTTCGAGCTTTGTCCTTGTTTGGGTTAGAATGAAGGTAAGTGTCAAATAAGTATAGTATATATAAAAAATATATCTTTGAATCTGCTAAACAACTTTGATAAGCATAAAGTAGATTCAAGGATATATTTTATAAAGGTGATATTCATATAGCATAACTGCTATATGAATAAGTATAACAAAGAAACTGAATTCTGACAAGCGAAAATTTCTTTTTTGGTGGTCAAATATTCAGAGAATGTTGTTTATCATTACGCTGTTTTACGGTATAATGAAAGAAAAAACAACACAGGAGGAGCATGTATGAAAAGAGGTTTAAAAACGTTATTGGCAATACTGTTGATCTCGTCACTCGTTACACCATCAGCGGTTTATGCGGCGCAGCCGGAAGAATCGGAAACAGCATCAGAACCCGAGAATATAACGGAAGCTTACGCCATAGAGAAGCCGCCGGTCTTTGAACTGCCTTCCGATGAAGAGGACATGCAGGCAGCCGCATTTGCAGCGGACGAAGTGTATGATGAGACGGAATTACTTTTTGAATTGGAGAGCAAAGTAAAGGAAGCCGTGTTAAAACAGCAATCCTCTGTAGATTTGTCGGATATGCAGATTAACAGGCAGCAGTATGCAATTGCAGATCTTCTTTATTTCTCCCCATATTTCAGTAATGGAATTGATTTGGTATTTTGGTATCGGGGCAGTTATTATTCAAACATTGCAATCACCAATACGATGACACAAGAAGAGACAGAAGCTTATTTCCGGAAAGTGGATGAAAAAGTATCCGAAATGAAACGGTTGGTTTCGGAGGATATGTCGGAGGAAAGAAAGGCGCTTGTCATTCATGACTATTTTGTCTACGAGTATGAGTATGATTATGAGAATCTTTTAAATGGTACATTGCCGAATGATTCCTATCGAAGTGGCGGCCTTTTTCTAAAAGGGACCGGTGTCTGTCAGGCCTATGCCTATGGTTATAAATATATTATGAATTTACTGGGAATTGAGTGCCATGTCACAGCCAGCAGTGGTATGGGGCATGCGTGGAATATCATTAAGATAGACGGTTCTTATTATCATGTGGATTGTACCTGGGATGATCCGGTCCCAGATAGTCTGGGGAAGGTCTATCATGCATATTTTCTGGTAAGCGATTCGGCAATACAGGAGGCAAGGCTGGGAACAAGTGTACACTATGGCTGGGATTTGACGGAGCTAGTCTGTGACAGCAAAACGTATGATGATGCATATTGGGTAAATACACGATCTCAGATTATTATAGAAGATGATTATGCCTATTATATTGAAGGAACTTCTATTTATAAAAGAAACCTGAGAGATCAAAGTATAACAACCTTAAAGAATTTAGGAAGATGGAATGTCTGGGGATCGTCCGGCTCGTACTGGGTAGGAGCATTTTCGGGATTGTTTTTACATAACCATGAATTATATTATAATACGGCGACTGAAATAAGAAAAATAACTCTGGATGGTCAGGAAGATTCACTTGTGTATAAACCAGATACATCCAACGGTTATATTTATGCAAGTGCAAAACATGGAGATACGCTTCAGTATGTATTGAAACAGTCTCCGAATGAATCTGCTGACAGTATTACTGCACCTGTGGATTTGACAGTGAAGCCAACGGATATTGTGATTCGTGACAATGTGCTGCAGATGGAAGTTGGTGATACAAGAACTATTTATTACACCGTAATTCCGGCAGCAGCATCTTCAAAGGTGAACTGGAACTCTGATAATTCCGAAGTGGCATCTGTCAATGAAAAGGGAGAGGTATCGGCAGTGGGTGTGGGAAATGCCACGATTACAGTAACCACAAGTAATGGGAAAACTGCTTCCTGTAATGTAACCGTATTGGAGAAACTTCCTTTTGCAGATGTTATGAGAGACCAGTGGTATTATGGTTCGGTTCGTTATGCATATCAGAATTATATTATGACGGGGTTGTCAGAGAAGATTTTTGGAACCAATGCTGCTCTTTCACGTGCGCAGTTTGCTGTAATTTTATATCGTATGAATGGGGTGTCAAAAGTAGAATTCCGGCATGAGTTTCAGGATGTAGAGGAAAATATCTGGTATACAGATGCCGTTCTGTGGGCAAATAGTATAGGAGTAGTAACTGGTTATAGTAATGGGAACTTTGGTCCCGCTGATAATATTAGCCGTGAGCAGATGGCAGTCATGATGTATCGTTATGCTGGCAAAAAGGGGTATGATACCAGTGAGGCCATAGAACTTGGCAAATTTCAGGATGCATCGAAGGTGAGTGAGTTTGCGAAAGAGGCTATGCGTTGGGCGGTAGGAAGTGGAATCCTTACGGGTAAGTCAGATGGGACGCAGCTTGATCCACAGGGAAATGCCATTCGTGTAGAATGTGCAGCAATTATTCAGAGATTCATGGAGAAATATAAGTAAACAGATGTGTGAAAAGAGGAGATGTTTTTTTGAATAAAAAATGTTTCCTCTTTTTGTATTCTGTTGATACAAACAATTTATAACTGTAAAAGCAAAGGGGTCACAATGATATCCTGATGAAGTCTGAAAATGAACGACCAGAAAAAGAGATCTTAAGTAGAGGATATATATGAAAATAAAAGTATAAATAAAATGCTCGAAAAAAGTAAAAAAAGTGTTGACATAGCGTAAAGGCTGTGGTATTCTAATTAAGCTGTCGCTGAGACATGTGGAAACAACTTCATGAA
>UQAW01000075.1 GCA_900539175.1 uncultured Lachnospiraceae bacterium | reverse complement strand
TTTCTATAACTATTATAACTTTTAAACTGTGATACCAAATCATTTGCCCACCTGTCTTTCTGACATAACACATAATCATCTTCTTCCAGAAGCTTCAACTCATATCCCTCAGGCAATTGCAAAACAGCCTGCTGAAGTTTATATTTATCAAAAATGTCCCTTTCTTTTTTGATTGCATATCTGGAAACTTTTTTAGCCTTTTTTCCGTAACATTTTTCAATCAACTCAGCCCACTTGTCATTCTGCGGAACCATAATGATAAAATCTTGCGTACAACTTTCTGGTTTGAATCTAAGTAATTTCGCACTCGGCTTTCCAGCATAAAAAGCAAAATCACCTAATATTGCCATTACCGCGTCATCCTCCGGAGCATTTGTATATATTTCTCCCATCAGGCCCTGCAGACAGGACCATATGATGGTTTCATCCCATTGTCCAAATATATCTGCAATCTTCTTCATTCCTAACCTGTGACCTCCACGAATAGCTTTGTTATATTATAAAATTAACTACTTCATAATCAAATGGCATATTTTAAAAATCATACGCCCTTACTCATTCACTCAACTGTCAGCCAATTTTCCATCATTCATTTTCTGATATATTTCAATAATAGTTTTTGCATTATTTTCCAATTTCCCGCACCCATCAAGTCTAAGAATCGGGCAAGTCAACTGACTGAGCCATTCCTCATGCCGTTCACTGTTACAGGAACCTGTCCCCCAATCATAGCCTGCCACATCTTTCAAAAAGGATTGATGAGCTTCAAACATATCTCCATCCGGCAAAATACGATTTCCAAATTCTTCAAGTTCCCTACGGTGTACTCTCTCTACGCGAATCTTTTCATCAGCGGTCAGATAAACTGCCAATCGAAACAAGGGGTCGAAATGCTCATGAAAACTGTTCATAGAACCAGCCATAACAAATTCTCCCGCTGCTTCTACAGCACCACTAAGTTTTCTGATTTTCTCATCCTTAGAATACATAACGGTATACGGCATATCAGTATCGTTCTTCCAAATATATTCATCAATATCCAGAAAAACTATTCTTAACTTTTTAGCAACAAGTTTTCCCAGCGTTGTTTTTCCGGCTCCTGCTGAGCCCAATATAATAATCCCCTTCGGCATTGTCCATTCCTTCATCAATGAAAAGTTATTGCTTCGTGATAATTGCTACTGCACAAGGCATTCTTCCATCGACAATAAAATAGTCAACATCTTTATACTCTGCCTTTTCAAAAAATTGTTTGTATGTATCAATATCAAATTGCCTTTTAAAATTCGCTCCTGCAGCTTCAAGCAATCGCACTGCTTTTTTATTTGCTCCGTTGGAGTCGTTGATATATGTTGGAATAATGATTTTTCCTCCTGCTTTACATACCCTTTCCAATTCTTTAATTGCGCCATACGGTTTTTCCAATAAATGTATCACATTTCCTGCAACTACCTTATCAAAACGGTTATCATGAAATTTCAACTGTGTTATATCTGCACGTTCTATCTTTACATTATTATATTCCCGACATTTTTTTGAAGTCTGTTCTAACATTTTTATGGAAAAATCCGTTGCAATTAACTGTTTGCATTTAGGAGCAATATATTTGCTAATAGCACCTGTACCGCAGGCGCACTCCAATACAACATCATTTTCGTCAATTTCTTCTGATACTTTTTCTCCAAGTCCCCGGTATACTTTTCCATTGTATACGGTTTCAAACAGGTCATAAAAATTAGATACTTTATCCCAAAACATAAACATTCCCTTTCTAAATTTACTCCGTTCGGCAAACGTGGAGTTGAATTATTTCTTGTCTGACTTATCTTTTTTATATTTAAGCCAATTACAAGCCCAATCATCATTCCACCTAACCTGAAAACAAGCAAATACATTATTTCAGTATATCTACTAACTGCTGCACCAATTATACTTCCCCACAAACAGGAAGTTATTTATTTCGTTCATATATCTTTAACCCAGCTTTCGCATCTGGTTTAAGAATAAACCAACGAAAAAACCAGTTTCCCTTAATCAGATTCTTTCCATAAAAACGTATTGCGTGAGTAATACCTCGCGGTCTGATTTCTATATCACTTGCTATAGCTTCGGACACTCCAGTTGCTATCATCGGACTCTTAGAATATATCTTACTATAGCCATTCATCCTAAATCCGGCGCTTGCCATCATTCTGCCCATTTTGCCAGGCATGTACTCTAATTTGCCTATGCTGTTCACATATATGACCGGAACACCAAAGGCATCTGCATATTTACCACAGAAGTCATCATTATTTTTCTTTTCTTCCTCAGACTTTTTAGGATTTGCAGGACAGCCATGCGGAAATAGAATTAAGCAGAGCTCCTGATCTTTGATATTATCATAAAAGTGTTTTCGCTTAGAATCATAACAGATTGCAACTCCTACTTTTCCGAAAGGTGTTTCAATGATGCTGCCAAATGAACCATTTTTAAATACTGCTGTTTCTCCCTCAGACTTTGTTACAATACCGCATACTCCCTCTGGATTAGCAATCATATAACGATTGTAATAATCACCGTCTTGCTTGTCTAAATAACCCACTCCAATATAGGTGTGATATTTTCGAGCCATATCCACTGCCCATTCAGTTGTATCTCTTCCGCTGTTATCAGCATACTTCCAAATCTCCTGACATGCCATATAACTGCAAAGAGCAAGTTCAGGAAGTACCACCATGTCAGGTTTTTGTAGTTTTGACAAGATAGATTCAATATACTGCTTTCGTTGCGGAATTCCTTTGATATCATTATTCAGTTCTATTGCAAAAATTCTCATATCCGTTTCCTACAAACCCCGCTTTATCATTTTGTTGTTCAATTATACACTACTATTACTCAAAATACAATTGCCACAATTTGAATAGCACTCCTGGATAATCCCCAAGGCTTTTTCTTCCGCTACTTACTATTGATAAATCTTTGAATTGAAGATACGTCCGGGCAATAAAAGTGACCTCGGAGTAGAAAATTACTCATGGTGATCTCCGGCTCTGCGCTGGATGATGAACAACCTTTTTATAAAAACTGAGCCTGCCAGAAATATCTTGAAATAAGAGCATAACTATACTGTAGTCTCTATCTGAATTCCGCTTTTTGTATATCATATCCTCACTTATTCCATGGGCGTTTTTTGTCAAGCCATCCATTTTCCTTCCAATATTCCTTTTCTTCGAGAGAAGAACCCCAACCTTTGTTTTGCATCATACGCATAACCCCAAACATAAACCTTGTTTTAAAACCAACACGGATATTTTGATTATTAGAAATCTTTTTTGCCAATTTCTCAATATCTTGTTTTATACGATCTTTTTTCTTGTCAGAAACTTGCTCCCAACTCATTGCTTGAACTGCAATACCATATTCTTTAATATAAGGCACTCCCCAATAAAATAAAGTGTTTTGGATATCTTTAGTAGCTGATTTCATTCCCGCTCCAGCTGCTGTTGATATTACAACGGCTTTTTTTGAAAACATACAAGCTCTTGGTTTATGTGACATCCAATAGGTAAATGTAAGGTCAATAAACGCCTTTATCTGGGCAGATGCTCTCATACAGTATGTAGGTGTTGCAAATATCAATAAGTCTGCCTTTTCCACCTCGTCCATGATGCGTTTCTTCTCCGTATAGAATGGGCATTTTTCTTCATTCTTAATGCAGGTATAACAGCCTACACAAAAATGTTCCAAATCCTTTGGCAAAAAGAATTCGCTGATTTCGCTTTCGGGAAATTGCTCCACAAGCATTTTGCCGATATGATAGGAGCTGCCCTTATGATTTTGTCCGTTTATCAATACTACCTTCATTTTTCATCCTTCCTCAAATAAATGACGTTAAATTGCTTAATATGTTTTTCAAGCATTTTCAATGCTTCGTTTTCTCTGTCCGGATGTCTGTCGCACAGAGTAAGCAGAGTGTAAATAGGTGAATAAAAGTGCAAAGCCATAATATCAGCGTTTTCCTCTTTGAAAATCCCTTTTCCAATCAGCAAAGCAAACAAGTCACTTTGGTATTTCAACGGGTCATCAAAATATTGCCTTGAATATAGTTCTGAAAGCTCTGCATTATGAAACTGTTCTAATGTGAGCATTTTTCTGAATAATTTCGTATATTCATCGTGCAGAAAATAAAGAAACAGACCTTTTCCCATTTCCACCAAAGAACTTTCGCTGACCTCTGCATATATGTCAGCGTCAATCTGCGTATTATTTCCGTTGATATTAAGCATTGCCGCCTGTTGTGTATAGCTCCTTTTCAGTTCTTCAAGAATGGCATCAAATATTTCCTGCTTACTCTTAAAATGCTTATATAAGGACGGAGCTTTTATGCCAACTGCCTGTGCTATATCACTTACGTACACATCATTATATCCCTTTTCAGCAAATAGAGTTAATGCTTCCTTCATAATTCTCTGTTTTGTATTCATAAGTACCTCCAAAGCTAATCTTAATTAGCTTTTCTTATTGTAGGCTAATTCCAATTAGCTGTCAACCCGTTTCGTAGATTATTCACAAATAGTTTACTTTTGTCTTCCTATCTACATACAGTCAACATGCTCTTTCACAATTTCCAGTTTCTGCTCCGTTTCCATGGTCTCATGCTGCTGGTCATCATACTGTTCCTGGGAAATATCTCCATTGGCAAAAGCCGTGTATATTTTCCCTGTAATTTCATAAACGGTAATAAAACTCTGTCTGATCAGAAATGTATTTGCCCACAGTAAACGCCTTTGTTCCTTTCACTTTGACAAGGATTTTCCTGATACTGCACTCCACCAGAAACTCGCCATTCCAATGAACGGCGAACAGTACATCTATGGAAAGAATGGACCCTCTCAGTGCAGTAATTGCACTCAGATATCTTCTTCCGTTTAAAAGCTTCCTTTCATTTAAGAAAGAACTGGTAAAATGCATTAATTATTATCTGAATAAAGCAGACTGCATCAATCATTCAGTTATACAGATTCATGGAATTCCCGGAAAACTAAGAAAATTTTACACGATATAAATTGTAATTGAACAAAATCACTGCGCGATGGTCTGTAAAAACGGCATGCTTTTTTCCCGCGTACTATTCAGATTGCGCTATGATTAAGAGGTAATACGAAAAAAGGAAACCCCACGTCCTGCCAAAGACCAGGTTTCCTCCTAAATTCCCTGTCATGTTCAGACCATAACAGTTCCTGCATCACAAATTCTCCGCTAATTCTTGAAAACACTAAGTTTATCGCAGGTAAGCTTTCCCTTAAAATTTCCCTTGTGTTATAACTTCCCATAGGGCATTATGAACCTTGAAATATCCACCATAACAGTATTGACATATATACCTATGCAGGTTACTTTTTACGGATAAATTGCAATAAAGCAGAAGAAGAATTGAAAACTACTCCCTGCTCTGAATGTGCCTTAAATGCTTTGACAATAAATGAGCCGCTTGAATATGCAAGATTGTATCTTGAGAGGAATATGCAGATATGGGTGGATGCGGAGAATTTATTAGAATCATATTAATATGTTGGATAAGGGCAGAACCGATATTTTAGCTCTGCCCCTTGCTAATGTACTGTCTCATTCACATTTCACCAAATGACTTGCCTGAATTTCCATCTGCTGCGTTGTCGTCAATCGACGTAGCCACCACTACGCCTCATTCCTCCGCCTTGCAGGCTGAAAATCCATTCTGCGTCATTTTTCTGAAAGTGAACGAGACAGTACACTAGTTGCCATCATTAAAACACAAAAGCCGATAACCGCATTTTCAATCTGCATGTTAGCGGCTCTGCGTCTGTGCGTCTGACTCTTTGATAACTGATATATTCATGCTAAATGCCCCAATCTTGACTAATCATTTGCAGCTTTACCATGTGCGGGTAAATCTTACCTGTGTTCATCAGTTTTCCAGGCGTTCCCTGTTCGGCAACAGCACCATCTGAAAGTACAACTACTTTATCCGCGCCGCTTACGGTACGCATACGGTGTGCGATAACAAGTACCGTCTTATCCTTTATCAATCTTGATAAAGCAGCCTGTATCAATGTTTCATTTTCCACATCAAGGCTTGCTGTTGCTTCATCAAGTAAAATGATGGGAGAATTTTTGAGGAAAGCGCGGGCGATTGAAATACGCTGCCGCTCCCCGCCGGACAGTTCACAACCATTTTCCCCAATCATACTGTTATAACCGTCCGGGAGCTTTGCCGCAAATTCTTCACAATTTGCCAGTCTTGCCGCCGCAATCACTTCTTCATCAGTTGCGTTCTTTCTGCCTATTCTGATATTCTCCATGATTGTATTGTTAAACAACGTCACATCTTGAAATACGATAGAATACAACGACAACAATGTTTCCGGCTCTATTTTTGATATATCCATACCACCGACAGTAATTTTTCCTTTACTTATATCCCAAAATCGCGCAGCAAGGCGTGATACCGTAGTTTTTCCGCCGCCGGACGGTCCGACTAAGGCGGTAACTTCGCCCTGTTTTGCCGTAAAGGACACATCTTTCAATACGGTTTCCCCTGTGTTGTAAGCAAACCCTACATGATCAAACACAATATCATAGCCCTTATTTGTTATCCTGTCTATGCCTGTCTGAATGGGTTGGTCAAGAATTTCATTCATACGGTCTATGTTCGTTTTGGTGGAGATCACCGCAGCAAGATTTTGTAATGCACCCTCAAGCGGAGAATATAGCCTTGAAGCCACAAGTAAAAACATAAAGAACAGCGGAATATCAATCTCTCCACGAATAAGCAGCGCAGAACCTACAAGCGCAACCGTAGCAATCCCGAATTTTAATATCAGTGTAGAGGAAACAACAAAAAGGGCAGTCCCAAGCTCTGTGATAATGTGCCGTTTTTCTACATAATCAATTTTTTTATCAAGTCCTTTCAGATAGCTTTCTTCCGCATTATTCGCCTTTAAGTCCTGCAAACTTTCAATACATTCTTGCACACCGCCTTCAAGCGCCACATTTGCTGCTACGGATTTACGATTAAAATATTCCTGTATGCGGGCAGAAAAGAATGTGATTGCAAATGCAATCGGCAAAACCCAAACAGCCGCAAGAGCCATACGCCAGTCATAAGCAAAAAGACATATCCCAATCAAAGTTGTTGAAATAAGAGAACCTGCCAAACTGGGTACAAAATGGGAAAAAGCTGTTTCTAATGTGGTACAATCGCCCATAATCGAATTTGTCAGATCGGCAAGGTCTTTTTTACCGAAAAAGGACAGCGGGATTTTTCGGAGCTGTTCTGCTAAGGATATACGCCTTACGCCGCTTTCTACATAAGTAGCTAAATAAGTGGCATTGTATTGAAACCAAGTCACAATAAATATAAGCGCAAGGCAAGCCAAAGCACCCACTGCATAAAAAGCAACGCGACTTCCATTTACGCCCCCATTCATGGTATCAATGACAAAATAATAGAGAAGTCCGACAGGAAGCATAAAGGATATATCCTGTGCAACGCAGGCAATACAGCCTTTTATTAAATCGACAGCCCCTTGTCTTGATAACGCAAAGCGTCTTTGCAATGTCCTAATCATGCTTTTACCTCCTTTGCAATTTTCCATTCTGCTGCTTCGGAATAATTTTTCCACATTCGTGTAAATATACCGTTTCTCTCTATCAGTCCGCTATGTGTGCCACTTTCGACAATCTTACCGTCTTGCAGTACATAAATACAATCTGCGTCTGTGATTGACGACAGCCTGTGTGCAATCATAATAACTGTTTTTCCCTTTGAGAGAGCAGATAAAGCCTGTTGTACGCGCACCTCATTGTCAGGGTCGGCAAATGCGGTCGCTTCATCAAGAATTAAGACAGGCGCATTTTTCAAAATTGCGCGTGCTATGGATATTCTCTGCTGTTCGCCGCCGGACAGGTACACGCCTTTTGTACCGACTACTGTATCTATGCCATTTGGTAATTTTTCGATAATATCCATACACTGTGCAGCTTTCAGAGCATGGGCGATTTCTTCGCGTGTAGCGTTAGGTTTTGCCATACGCACATTTTCCAATATGGACGCTTTGATAAGATGGCTGTTCTGAAATACAAAAGATACCTTATTCATCAATATTTCTTTTGGAATATCGCGTATGTCAATGTTTCCTATCCGTATACGTCCTTTTTGCGGATCAAAAAATCTTGTGACGATATTTGCAAGAGTTGTCTTACCACCGCCGGACGCGCCTACTAATGCGATTGTCTGTCCCGGCTTGATAGAAAGAGATACATCATTTAATGCATTTTTCTCGCCGTCATAGCTGTAACTAACATGTTCTAATATAATCGAATTGTCAGACGGTACATTATTTACTTTGCTTTCAGACAACGGCTTTTCGTCCAGTACCTCATCAATCCTGTTAATTGCGTCGCCTACAATCATTGCGTCCTCACTCATAAACATTATTTTTGTGAGTGTCGTACCGATAACAGGCGTAATCACAATATAGAAAATAAGGTTTAGCAGCAGTTCATTTGACACACCGCCCCTTGTAAAAATAATCCCCCCGGCAATCAGAAATGCGAATACGCCGTTGATTGCAGTTGTATAGAACATCATAGGCAGACGCAGGGCTTTTGTATATGCGATTACCCATTTTTCGTAATTATCAATCGTTGCCTTAAAACGCTTGAAAGAAAAGATTGTCTGCCCGAAAGTCTTTACTACGGGAACCCCCCTTACATATTCGACCGCCTCATTCGACATATCGGAAAGTGCGTTTTGATATTCTTTCATTTTCTGTTCCATGCTCTTTCCAGTCATTTTCATCATAATCAGAAAGCCAAGTACAACAGGAACAAGGCTTAAAAGTCCTAACCGCCAATCGAACGCAAGTAGTAAAAAGAGTAGACCTATGGGCGTAGCAATCGCCCCCGCTTTATCGGGCAACCTGTGTGCAAGATAAGTTTCCGTAGCGGCACTGGAACTGTTTACTATTCGCCGCAACTTTCCACTTCCATACTTTTCTGTTACTCCAAGCGGTAATGCTGTAATATGCCGCATAAGCTCTTTTCGGATATTAGCAGCAACCCGGAATGCACTCATATGCGAACACATCAAAGCGGTTATATAGACAACAATAGATATAACCGCAAATAATACGGCAGACCAGCCGTAGCCTGTAACATTCCCCACCTGTGAGAAGTCCGGGGAAACTTCCAGTATGTCGTGAATGATACGCCATATATACCAAAAAGGTACAAGAGCCAACAGCGCACTCATTACGGACAGTACCCAAGAAAGATAGGTCAATATCCTATGCCCTCCGGCATAGCCCATCAATCTTGATAGATTAGACTGTTTTTTCATCGAAAAAAACCTCCTTAAAAATATTTTTATGATATGAGGTCGGAATAACCGCCCTCGAATATCCCGTAGTATTTAGTTAAATCATTTTTAGGTTAGTGTTAACTAACTTACGTGTAAAAATTATAGGGCAACTTGCCCCAACGAATTTATTCGTTTTTATTGTCCCATAATTTTCATCCACCCGGCAGTATAAAAAGCTCTCATTTCTTTTAGATAATGTTTTGCTTCTTCAAGCGGCATTTCATGTATAATCAGTTCAAAAAAAGTGTTAAACATTCCTGTAATCAAAATATGCTCTAACCGTTCATCAATGGGTGGTGCGGGTCTTCCTATTTTTTCAAGTACCGCTAAATAATCATGTGTGCCTTTTGTTTCTATCTCCACCATTTCATCAATCAGTTTTGAAAAACGTGTTCCCTCTGAACAGCAAAGTATGAGCTTAAATTCATTCAAATGCTCATAGGCATACAAAAGCATTTCATACATACATTCGCCGGAAACAGAAGTAAGATTATTTGGTTGTTCTTCTGGTGGGATTTCTGTAAATTCTTTCTGCGCCTTGCAAAAGCAGTTCAATAAAAAGTTGTAGTGTTCGCTTACCAGTGACTCAAACAAATCCTCCTTGCTGTTATAGTAGCCATAGAACGCACCTGTTGTCACACCCGCCATTTTGACAATGTTACGCAAAGAAGCAGATTTGTAGCCTTTTTCAAGAAATTCCTGCATGGCTGCTGAAAGAATTAAATGTAGTGTTGTCTGTTCTACTTCACTCATCAATCCACCTCCGTATATAACAGTGTTATATATTACTGTTATATGATATGCTATATTTATTGATTTGTCAATAGACATTAAAAATTTTTAAAGTAAAATAGAGGTGACGAAGTTACCTCGCCCCTCTACCCTTGCTTTTTGAAGTCTGCTTCATTTGTCTGTCTGCATTTTTTCTTTGATAATTCTGCAACTGCTTGTGTAAGTTTTCTTTTTCTTGCCTTTGTGTATTTTCTCCATATTTTTCTTCCCACTTGTCCGCTTTGTCTCGATAATCGGCATAAGCTGTTTTGGCGACGACATAGGCTTTATAGAAATCATGCACCGTTTGGAATCCATACTGTTTTGCAATTCCCGGCAAACCGACTTTCAAAAGGGCTATTTTTTCATTTTTGCGATCAATTCTGCTTTGCAGTTCCCCTTTCTTAGTCGGTTTCGCAAATCCTTTCAGACTGTCACGCTCCAGTTCCAAATCGTTGCGTTCTCTCTCTGCGTCAAAGATAATCCCGTTCTGACAATTCAGTTCCTTATCAATCTTTAGCAGTTTTGGATATGCGGCAGCTTCAGCGGACATAACAGCCTTTGACGGTATCTGTGGTGTTTTTGCTCTGCTATCTGTGTTTTGGGCTTCAACTCCCATTTCTGTGCCGACGGACCGGCTGTCGATTCGTTAAGAGGGCTTTGCTCCTGCTTTGGCAGCAACGGTCGTATCAGTTCTGTTTCAAAAAGCTTTACTGACAGTTCCCTCGCCTTTTGCAATACTTTGGAAACCAATAGCTTTTCCCGTCTTACCGGTTTTATATCCCATCCGCTCCAATTCCTGCATTTTCGCAGACAGTTCAATTGTATTTTTCGGAACTATAGTGATTTCATAAATCTATTCATATATCCCTACGAATGATGTTAGGGTTAAAAAGAACACCTGCCCCAAATTGACAGATGTTCTCAAAACCATTCTATTCTGCTTTGATGCCTTTAGATTTTATGAACCGGACAACATATTTCTGTTACAAACTCATCCGAATTTCTTGTTACATTCGGACCCACATGATATACATCAATCATTGGCCCAGCAAATTCATATCCATTTTCTGAAACCCACGCTGCAAGCGAAGCATACACATCAGGGAATTGATCATAAGGCCCTTTAAAAGTAGCACTTGCCACCATCATTTCCGGTTCTGTAAGGAATGTAACATTTTCCGTATTCTCATAGTGACCCTTTACTTCAATCTGAACCTCTACGTCAACATCACTTTCTTTATACTCTTTATCGTGAAGTTTGGCCATTGCCGGTCCGCATGGAATCATGCCAAACTTAGATGTTTCCGAAAACAGAATGTGCCAAAGCCTTCCTTCTTCTTCATATTTCGGAATTACCTTTCTTACACTTGCAACATATCTTTCCGGCATCTGCTTGATAATACAATCATATTTCATAATTTTATCCTTTCTCAGCCTTTCTAATGCTGTATCCAGGAAGCGTATCCGATTATTGATGGCATTTACATCTTCTAAAAGCTGGGCTTTCTGAACCTGAAATATCTGCTCGATTTCCTTCGGATTGCTGCTCTTCAAAATTTCTGCAATCGCATTCACACCAAATCCCATATCTTTCAGGGCATTGATTTTGCCCATTTTAAGAAGCTGTTCTTCGCTATAATAACGATAACCAGTAAAATCATCTACCTTATCAGGTTTGAGCAGACCCACCTCATCATAATAGCGGAGCATTCGGATACTGACTCTGGATAATCTTGAAAAATCACCTATTTTTAACATTTTGTACCTCCATGGTTTCGTACATTGTTTGAGCTCAATATCACTCTAATACCTCTCATGATGTGAGAGTCAACATTTTCCTGCAAAAATTATAATTCATTAACCATCAAAATTAAACTATTTTGCTGCAATCATAGCTTTGATTGCTTCACAGGCAAAGGCTGCTGTCCCTTCCCCACCAACCTTGTCTATATTGATTGTAAATTCCCCGCCTCCGGCATACATTGTCCCAAGCCCCAGAAGGATTTCATCGGTACATGTATAATAATTTTCTGTGATATGATTCTGCAGTTTTTTCGCTAGCGTTGCTGCTTCGGCGCTGTCTGGTGTCAGTTCCTTTATCCTCCCGAACTCAGCAAAGATATTCATCATTTCTACGTTCAACTTCTGCTGTACTTCCTTACTTCGCCCCTTTGATTTCTGCTCATACTCCTTATATGCGTCTGTCTTTCCCCAGGATGCTTTCGCCTGCGCCGCATATTCATCAATTTTTCTTGTATCAAATGCCTCAAAATTCATCAACTTCACTCCTATCGCTTTAATTCCCCAGGCAAGATCAATCAGATTCTGCAAATGCTCTTTCCGAAGTTCCAGCAAATGGATCTGCTGTTCCAAAGCTTTACTCCTGTCAAAATCAGGACTGTCCAGAATCTTCTTAATATCTTTCAACGAAAACTCCAGTTCTTTGAAAAGCAAAATATGCTGCAGGCGTTCCAACGCTGCTTCATCATACAACCGATAGCCTGCTTCGGTTACTTCTGTGGCCGGCAGAAGTCCGATATGATCATAATGGTGGAGAGCACGTATACTTACTCCCGATATTTTACTGACTTCATGTACTGTCATCATTGCAGATCACCTCTTTCTCTGTGGTAATCTTACCATAAACTATGACGTAATGTCAGAGTCAATACTTTTTTAATTTTTTCTGGGATTTCTTGATTACCGGTCTGACATATTTGAAAAATCGCTCACAATCATGATAGAAATAGAAGACTCTCTCAGGTGTTAAATCCAATTTGTACCCGCTTGCATCATAATCAAAATCTTTCATCGCAGCCTCAATTTTGGCTTCTACACTTTGACTTTCCGTTTCAAAATCAAAGGGACCATGTTCAAAAACGATATATTCACCTTCCGGTACATCCATAAGCTGCATCTGTTCCGGAATCTTACCATTGTAATCCACAGGCAGCCTTACCCCATAAGCTTCGGCCAGAGGAATTCCCCAGCTGCATATTCTGCCAGTCGGTTCATTAATCCATGCCATGAGCTGACCGCTTCCGGCATTTTCTTCGCTGCTTCCAATATCATCCAGTTTTCCCTTAATACTGTCTAACAGTCCACAAATGATCTCACAATCCATTCCTTGAATCTGTGCCTGCTTCTGCCAAAAATCCCAGTATCCAATACTTTCATAGTTTCTAATATGTAGAAACTTATGAGCAGGAATCCTCACGAAATATACTTTCACATCCTTACTACCTTGTTTTTGATTCATATTCTTCATTGCTCCTTTCATCAAATAACAGTCAAATGGTTTGATGATTGTCCGGAGCACTACTGGTACAGGATTTCTGCGATATTCACTTGGAGATACTCCATAAGCATCCCTGAAAGCTCTTGTAAATGCCTCATTGGAAGAAAATCCATACTTTATCGCTATATTCAGAATCCTATTTTCTGTATCCCTTACTTCTTTCAGTGCAAATGCCAGTTTTCTGAATCTGATATAATCCTTAAGTGTCATTCCTGAAATATCGCAAAACATTCTGGATGTATAGTATTCCGAATACCCCACCTTCTCGGATAAAGCAGACAGTGTCATATTTTCATCATTTTCCGTTTTGATACAGCAATCAATCTGGTCAACGATTTCCTGAATATATCTGCTCCATTCTGACATATAGCTTTCTCCTTTCAATCATTTTCTCCATCTTACATTGTTTCTGCACTGTTTTCTTGATTTCAGTTGCACTAATGAAAGATTCTCCTCTCAAAATTTACAGTCCGTTCAACAAACTAAAATTTATATAATTATTCCTCTAACTTTCCCTATTTTACAGGCTTTCCCGCCTGTTCATTAGTGAAATGATATGTAGTTTCCCTTATTTTTGCCCTTATGAGATAATCACAAGGGAAATAAGGGAAATTTTTTAGTCATTGCCTACCACTTTATCAAGAAGCCGAACCGATTTTCGTTTCGCATCTCTTGTGGAGTGAGCATAGACGTTCATTGTGGTACTGACATCTGAGTGTCCCAACAATTCCTGCACATCTTTTGGGGCAGCTCCATTTGCTAAAAGGTTGCTTGTATAGGTGTGACGTAACTGGTGGAAATGAAAGCCTTCAAATCCCTCTAATGTTTTTGCTACCTTTCTGCATACCGTTCCCAAAGTAGTCGGAAGTTCCAGACAGCCATCAGGTCTTAAGCAGACGAAAGAAATTTCTTTATAATCTGCCGGGACTTCCTCTGTTCTGTCTAAGCAATAATACTCGTAGTACACTCTGTTTTTCTCTTTGACCTCTTTGTAGTAGTTCGTGTGATAAAGTTCTCCGTACTGCATTCGATTCTTTAACTGCTCTTTCCGGGCATTACGGAAAATCTCTACCAGCGTATCTCCAAAATCAACAATCCTCACTTTTTTCCGCTTGGTTGGTCCGATGATATATTTGCGCTTTGAGCCATCATATCGGATGCTGCGTCTTATGGTAAGGCATTGTTCTTCCAGATTTACGTCCTGCCACGCCAAACCGCAGGCTTCTCCAATACGAAGCCCGGCATAATAGGCTATCTGGATTGGAAGTATTGCGGCTGGGTTCTTTTTTTGAAGATACGCAAGCAGTCTTTCATAATCTTTTCGTGAAATTGGTTGGATATTTCCGTCCATGTCCTCATCCGAAAACAAATCAACTTCGTCCGTCTGATACCGCAGTTTAATATACTGCATAGGATTGAACGTAATATACTGTTTTGGAAATACTGCAAAGCGGAATGATTGCTGCATGACTGCGGAAAAAGAATGGATGTAGTCTTTGCTGTAACCCTTTCTCTCTTTTCCATCGGGATGAACTCCCCCGAAGGAAAGCAAATCAAAGAAGGATTGCAAATGCTCAGAGGTTACATTTTTTAATTTCCGTTCTGCCAGCGGATGTTTCTTAATATTTCGGATTGTTCCGAGGTAATTCTCCACCGTACCATTGCTGAGCGTACCTGTTTTTAATTCCTCCTCTGCCCACACATCCAGAAGTTGTCCGACTGTGAGATTTTCCGCTTTGGCAACAAATTTCTTTTTCTCATAATCATCCATTGCCTGACGGAGCAGTTTTTCAGTTTCACTTTTGCTTTCTGTTCCAACGCATTCTTTCTGAACAAGATTGCCGCTTGCGTCCTCTACATAGAAGCGGTAGTACCATTTCTTTCCTTTTTTTCTTACAGATCCTTTTGCCATAATCGTATGTCTCCTTTCGATATTAGACAATCGGAACTGATGAAATGCTTCGTGCGTGTAAGTATATCATAACTCCGGTTGTCTTACTATACCGATTCGGAATCTTCGTATAAGACTTCTGATAAAAGATTTGCAAGCCTTTGTTCTGCTGTTTTTGTTTTCTTGGAATAGAGCCTTACAACGTCTGCCATCTCATTAAGAGCATTGATGGTAGGAGTGATTTCCCTTAAGAACATAATCTCATTATATTCCTCATTCGATTCAAACCCTATTGTTTTGGCAATATCCGTCTGACCAGCATTCCCCTTGAAGTTTTTGCAGGCGAACTGGAAGGAATCCAAAAACAGACCATATTGTTTTAACATCAGCAGTAATAAATCTTTTGAAAAAGCATCTTCTTCTTTGGTAAGGGCAAGCGGTAACTGTTCCAGAATATCTCCCATCGCATCACGAATCTGTAACTCTCTCTTATCCGTAATGTCGGTTTCATATTCGTCTGTTTCCCCTTTGAGCCATTCCACAGATACATGGAGTGCTTCCGAAAGACCTTCCAGCACCATTTTTTTCGTATTGTCAATCGAACCATTCTCATAACGCAGGATTGTAGAAGCGGTAACTCCCATCTTCTCTGCGACATAAGGCTGTGTCAGATTCAATTCCAGACGGCGCTGTTTTATTCTGCTGCCTATCAGCTTGCGTAATTCTTTATCTTTCATGCTGACTGCCTCCTTTTTCGGTATGTATGAATTATAGCATTGTTTTTCCGAAATTGCAATATGCAATGCAATATTTATTTTTAACATTTCGTAACGCTTGACAAAAAGATGTGAAAAGGATATACTTACATCACAAGAATTGCATAATGCAATTTACAGGGAGGTGATTATATGACGCAAAGAAAAATTGCATTATCCATCGAAGAAGCTGCCGACTATACGGGAATCGGCAGAAACACCTTAAGACAGCTTGTAGAATGGAAGAAACTTCCGGTATTAAAGGTTGGTCGTAAAGTCCTGATTAAAACCGATATTCTGGAAATGTTTATGGAAGCGAATGAAGGTCGTGATTTGAGGGATAGAGGAAATGTAAAAGCCGTAACAAGAACTGCGGCAAATTAAAAAGGCGGCTTCCAAAGAAACCGCCAAAGGTTCTATCAGACCGAAGCCATGATATACCTACACGCAAGAAGATTATACCATGTGCTTCTTCTGATACGCAACCGAGAACTTATGTTTGCAAAAGAAAGGGGAATGTAATAATGGCAAAATCAACAAAAAGTTATGAAGAACGAATGCTTGAAATGGAAAAGAAGGAACAGGAAAGCCTTGAAAAAGCAAAACGATATGCAGCACAGAAGAAAGAACTTCTAAAACGAAAGAAAGCCGAAGAAAGTAAAAAACGAACCCATAGGCTCTGTCAGGTTGGCGGTGCGGTGGAATCCGTTCTTGGTGCGCCTATTGAGGAGGAAGACATCCCAAAGCTGATTGGTTTTCTGAAAAAGCAGGAAGCCAATGGGAAATTTTTCTCAAAGGCAATGCAGAAAGAAACAAATACTGATATGGAGGAAGTGTAATGGCGGAGGGGATGAGTTTTTCATTCCCTTCATTGCTTTTTCATGAAGGGCGCACTTATGGACAACCAGAGGTCGTCCCAATAAGTTTGCCACAAGTGGCAACCGGTCTGCGCTCACGCTTGCCGGGCTCGTTCCGTCGGCGGGGCTTTCAGCCAGACCTGCTCATGCCGCAGGAGGCACTCTTCGCCAGAGAGGCGCATTCCATGCAGGCTGCTATGCGCAGGGCACTCTTACGCAGAGGGCGTTCCGGCAATGCTGCTTTTTCTAAAACTGAAAGCAATGTTGCCGGAAATCTATGCCGGATACGTCAGAAAGGAGGAATCCAGACATGGCGATTTTTCATTACACAATCAAAATAGTCGGACGAAGTAAAGGGAAATCTGTTATCTCCGCTTCCGCATATCTCAATGGGGATGTGATGAAAAACGAGGAAACCGGGAGAATCAGTTATTACACTTCTAAAAAAGAAGTGGTCTACACCAGTCTTATGATGTGTGAAAACGTACCTCCTGAATGGCAGATAGTACCAGAAGAAAATATAAAACGCTTTCAAAAATCTGTCCGATACAAAAGATCAGAAGATAAAGAAGCTACTTTAGAAAAATTTAAAATCACATTTCAGAAACAAAGGTTATGGAATGAGGTATTGAAGATTGAAAAAAATGCAGATGCCCAACTTGGCAGGTCATTTGAATTTGCCCTTCCCAAAGAATGGAACAGACAGGAACAAATTCAATATACAACTGACTATATTCAAAAAACTTTTGTAGATAGAGGAATGTGTGCTGATTGGAGTATCCACGATAAAGGGGATGGCAACCCCCATGTTCATCTGCTTCTGACTATGCGTCCTTTTAACCCGGATCATTCTTGGGGAAAGAAAGAAATCAAGGATTGGGATTTTGTCAGAGATAAAAACGGAAATATCGTGATTGATGAATCCCATCCGAACTGGTGGCAGGATAAGAAAAACCCTGACCGTCATGGAATCCGTATCCCTGTATTAGACGAAAACGGAATTCAGAAGATTGGTGCAAGAAACCGCCTGCAATGGAAACGGGTGCTGACCGATGCTACCGGATGGAACAATCCAAAAAATTGTGAACTGTGGCGGAGTGAGTGGGCAAAGGTGTGTAATGAACATCTTCCTTTGCATAATCAGGTCGATCACCGTTCTTATGAAAAACAGGGAAAACTCCAGATTCCTACCATCCATGAAGGCGCTGACGCAAGAAAGATTGAACAAAAGTTTCTTGCCGGGCAGGAAATAAAAGGTTCGTGGAAAGTAGCGGAAAATCAAATCATAAAACAACAAAACACGTTATTGCAAAAGATACTGGACACCTTTGGAAAAGTATCGGGTGCATTATCATTATGGAAGGAGCGATTAAATGACATTAGAAGAAAGCCGGGAAATTATACCTTTAATGGAATCCATGATTGGGCAAATCGAAGAACAGCAGACCTTAATGGCAGAAATGATTCTGGAAATGCAGAATCGGGACACCCAACTCTCTCTTATGCAGGAACAGAATCAGAAATTGCAAAAATTAAACAGCGAGTTATCCGAGCTGCTCAACATTTTGCCAAATACCGAGGAACTGCTTTCCAAGATGGAAGAACAGAAAACGAAGATAGAACTTTTGGAAAACGAAAATCAGCAATGGCAGAAATTGGTACAGAAGCTGAACAGCGAAAACAGTTTATTACTGAAACAGAACACCGAATTGCTGAACTGGAACAGCAGATAGAGAAAGGACGTGATATAGATGAACGAATCCAGAGAATCAAAGAACGCCGAACAGTTGGAAGAACTTCTCCTCTTGACCGAGGAGATACAAGAAGAACTGGAACAGAAAGACCAGCTTATCGTGGAACTAAAGACGCAGCTCAACGAATCTCTGACCTTGAACGAGAAATTAAACAAAGAGAACAGAGCCGGGAATATTCAAGCATTAAAGAACGACTTGAAGCTAGCAGACAGAGCATTGCGGAACGAGAAAGAGAAGCTGCGAAGCGCAAACGTCACGATAGGGGAATGTCAAGATAAAATACGATGCTTAACACAACAACGGGATTATGCCCGGACACATCAGAAAATCGTAGAGATACCGGTAGAAAAGCCGGTACTCTATGAAAAATGTGAAGCCTGTGACCGGACAGCCTATCAGAATGAAAAAGCGAAATACGAAACACAAAAAGAGCGACTTGCAGGACAGTATAAAGCAAAAACGGTAATGTTCCAAACAACCTTGTTCCTTCTTGCATGGTATTCGCTGACAACCACTCTTTTTCAGGCAGTACAGTCAGATGTGTTCCTTTCCGATTGCAAATCATTCTTCCATGATGCAGCATCATTCATACAAACTTTTATCGGTTGGACGATTGATGCCGGGCAATCTGTGGCACAAATCAGCACAAAAATTCCAAATGAGATTATAGCCGGAATCATATATTGGTTATTGATGATATTGGTTGTTGGAATATGTGTGGCAGGGACAGGGATACTGGCAATACTGATAGAAATAAAGGTTATAGAATTATATAAGAAAAACTGTTGGGATGTTATTACCCTACTGATGATACTGACAAGTGCGGCTGTCATCATTTATTTTGGAGAAGTAATTAAAAAAGCATTA
>UQAW01000074.1 GCA_900539175.1 uncultured Lachnospiraceae bacterium | reverse complement strand
AGCAATCGACTTTCATGAATGGTGATGTCTGCGCCAGCAGACATGTCCGTTTACTATGAAAGTCCCGTACAGCAGCGCCCGTTGGGCACGCACCGGATATTCCACAAAGTCATAATGTACTGTTTCGGAACGGTCATCTTTTAGATTAAACTGTATTGTCATAAACACGCCTCACAGAATTGTATAAGAATACGCAATCCGAAAATTTCTCCTAACGCATAATAGAATTACTGAGAATATAAAATTCTTCCTGGCTTGGCTGAAAAGATTTTTCCATAGGCTCAAAACATTCATCAAATTCATCAGCGGAATTCTCATCAATCTGAAAAACCGAAGACTCATAAAAATAATATTTCCTTCCATCAAAAAATCCCGGTTCCAGCTCCTTTACCAGAAGTGCCGTTGGAAAAATATCACCCTCCAGACAAACATTATATCTTTTACAGCTTTTGAATCCCCTTCCAACGTAGTTATCCGGATTTCCCAAAATAACGATTGCTTTATATCCCATATTTACAGCTTTATCTAAAGTTTTTTCTAACAATGCTTTTCCAATTCCCTTGCACTGAAATTCCGGATTTACACTTATGGGGCCAAAAGTAAGGCTCTCTGCAACGTTTTTCTGTTCGTCAACCAACTTTGATTTCGTATACATAACATTTGCAATTACCTGTCCATCCAACTCATATACATAATCCAGTTCAGGTATAAAATCCCGATGCTCTCTCATAATATGTGCAAGATAATGCTCATTACAACCGGGAACATTCAAGTTCCAGAAAGCTTTTCTATGTAATTCTTCAACCTTCCTATAATCTTTTTCCTGTTCATTTCTTATGATAAACGTACTTATTCCGCCCTCTTCCTTTCAATATTTTTAAATTTCCCATTCACAGGCGAATGATCCAGTGCATTATGGCCGCCTCATTTTCTAATACTTTTTTCTTATTATTTTATAGTCTATTCAGCATATCATTCCCCAATGTCCTAAATACTTGACAATACCGTTGGAAACCTTCCCATCCAACAATGTAAATGTTTGGCATATATTCCATCCGCTCTTTTGAATATGCAATTCTTTCTAATCCATTGTCCAAAGACGTATGGTTACTTAATGCAACATCAACATTTTTATTCTTTGCTTCTTTCATAAAATAATCCAATGACCTTAAATATTGCTTTACTTCATCCTTTTCTCTGGGAGGTGTTACTCCACCCCACAAAGCAGCCATATGAGTTTCTCTGTTTTCTGTCACTGGAAATATATAACTCAATCCTCCTGGTGTATGACCAGGCGTAGCATAAACATCTATTGTTTTATCTCCTAATGTTATAGCATCGCCATCCTGTATATAAACATCTATTTCATAATCTTTCCATGTTTCCGGTCTATTGGGCTTTACCGGATGTTCCCGCCAAAAAATATCATCTCTCTTAGAAAGGTATGTTTTTACATGATGTTTTTCTACAAACCACTTTCCACATCCCGTATGATCTACATGTCCGTGTGTCAATACCAACTTTTTTATTGTCTCCGGATCCCATCCTACATCCTTAACGGCATCAACGATTGCATGAAAAGCCTCCTCTTTAGGCCATATGGCATCTATTACCATCAGCCCATCTGTAGTCTTTAAAACAAAACAATTTGTTTCCTTCTGCGAAACAATTAATAAATCATCAAAAATCAGGGCATGTGTAAAAAAGGACATATCCTCCATTGCTCGAATAGTTTCTTCAGTAACAACTGGTTTCTTTAATCTATTCATTAAATTTAATCTCCTCTGCACAAATTTTAATTCTCCGAATGCACAGAGGATAAACGGTTTTTGGCATGTATCCTCAAAAAAATCTTCATAACTTTTCCTTTCCATAATTTGTTGATGTCTTTCACATATTTCCTGCTTCCCCATATTGACTTATTATATTGTTTGCAATACGGATCAGTTTATCTCTCACTTCCACAGGCTCCAGCACTTCCACCTTTGCGCCAAAAGTAAGCAGCCAGCAGAGCAGATTTTCCTGATCTGTATAATCTGCTGTGAAAAGAAGCGTTCCATCTTCCTTTTCCGTAAAACAATGAATTCCGAATTCTTCTACCAGTCTCCACTTTGAATCATTGGTAAACAATGCCTTTACTCTTATTTTCCCCGGAAATATCCTCTGGATTGACAAATCCGGAATCGGCACTTTTCTGGAGTCAAACCCTGCCTCATCCTTCAGCAGCGCGTCCATCCGGTTCAACTTGAACATTCGAAAATCTTTTCTCGCGGTGCACCAGCCCCACACATACCAGGACGACCATTTAAAAACCAGATAATAGGGTTCAATCGTTCGGACACTGTCACCGCCCGGCGCATAATAATGAAAGGTCAGAAGCCTCCTTTCCTCAATGGCATCCTGGATAAGCTCTATCTTTGGAGCTATCGCCTCTTTGCACCAGGATGACAAATCAATCAGCATAGAATCCCTGCCGCTGACAAAGTCCGATGATCCGGATTTAATCTTTTCCATAAGCTGGCCATAATAATGGCTCCCGCTTACGCTGTCCAGACTCCGCAGTCCTGCCAGGATCATCTGCATATCCTTTGATGTAAGCAGTGTCCTGTCCATCCGGTAACCATCCATGATACTGATCCCACCACCAGCACCTTGGGAGGTGCAGACCGGTATCCCCGCTTTACACAAATCTTCAATATCCCTGTTAATCGTTCTGCGTGACACCTCAAACTTTTCTGCCAGTTTTGGTGCTGTAACGCTTTCTTCCTGCAGTAATACGGAAAGTATTCCAATAAGCCTATCTAGCTTCATATAGTCTTCACTCCATTACGGCCGGCGTTGAACGGATGTCCGCCGGACATCGAATGCCTCTTGTGTTTATTATCATATCAAAGCAAACATGACAGCTGTATGTCATGTTAATTATACCATTTTTCCAGAATAAGAAAAGACCTGTAAGCTACATTTTTCAATATTATAAACATTGGCTGAATTCCATTCATCTGTTCTTTTAAATCTGTTTTCATCTTTCGTCTTCCATCCTTTCTTCTACCTGCGGCAATTTAGGCATAGCTGGAATCGCACCCCTTTTCTCCACACAAAGACTTGCAACCGCATTTCCAAATCGGGCATACTCCGCCAACTCTTTTATTGTCAATTCATCCATCTGCTTTTCTGAAGTACTGATTTTATATAAAAATCCACCCCAGAACGAATCACCTGCCCCGTTTGTATCTTCCACCTGTGTTACAGCAAATCCCGGAACCATGCAGCCACCTTCTTTGCAGTAAATGTAGGCACCATCTCCACCGAGTGTGACAGCTACGATTTTTACACCCTGACGATATAAATCTTCTGCTGCTTCCTGAATATCCTTGTGTTCTGTTAGAAGTTCTGCTTCCTCATCCGATATTTTCATTAAATCCACATATGGAATAAGGCTTCTCATATGTTGCTTTGCCGTTTCTTCATCTTTCCACAAAGATGCCCTGTAATTCGGATCATATGAAATAATACTTCCTTTTTTCTTCGCCCTTTTCACTGCATAAAATGTTGTATCTCTCGCCGGTTGGTCTGTAAGCGATAAAGAACCCACATGAAAAATATTTGTATTATCCAACACGGAAATATCTACTTCTTCCTTTTGAATCTTCGTATCTGCTCCCGGTTTCCTCGCAAAAGAAAACGTACGCTCACCAGTTTCACTTACCTCTACAAACGCCAATGTAGTAAAATACTGCTCATCTAAAATCAATCCTGTCGTATCCACATCTTCCTTTTGTAGTACTGATCTAAGAAATTCTCCATGCATATCTCTTCCAACTTTTCCCACAAATGCCGTATGTGCTCCCAGTTTTGAAGCTGCAACAGCAACATTTGCCGGCGCTCCTCCTGGATTTCTCGCATATAACATCTGCCCATCTTCATTTGGTCCCTGTGAAGTAAAATCGATCAGACTTTCTCCAAATACTGTGATATCATAAATGGATCTGAGAACGGAGTCATTCGTATCATTTTGCATTGTTCCCAAAACTACTTTTCCAGTCATACATTTTCCTCCTAAGCAAACAAGCTAATCACAATCGCACATACCAATCCTGTAATCCCTATAATCGTTTCCATTATTGTCCATGATTTTAAGGTTGTCTTTTCGTCGATTTCCAACAGTGAATTCACAAGCCAGAAACCAGAATCGTTTACATGGCTAAACGCAGTCGCCCCTCCATTGATTGCGCAAACCATCGCGGCCAGATAAACCGGCGGCAATTCTGCAACTCCCGGCATCGCCGCCATAATTCCAGCCGCCATTGTCATCGCTACAACTGCGGCTCCGACAGATACACGAATCAGGGCTGCAATCAAAAAAGCCACAAGAACGAGAGGAAGACCACTTTTTTCAAGTGCAGGCCCGATAATATTTCCCATGCCGCAGTCCTGCAGCACCCAACGAATAATCCCGCCTCCTGTAATGACTAAAAGAATCTGTCCTGTCGGGCGCAAAGAATGATCTAATATCTTCTTTAACTGCTCTCCATTATAACCTTGCTTTTTTCCCAGAAAATACATTGCAAACAACACTGCAATAATTAATGCAACAAACGGTGTTCCAAGAAACTTTAATGCCGGGCGGATAAAATCAATTCCCGGAATATATTCTGAAACTGTACTACATAAGATTAAAACCAGCGGAACAAGAATAATACACAGCACTGTAGAAAAGGGAGGAAGATTACCATCTTCTGCTTCCCGGACTTCCTGAATATTGGAAGGAAGTCCGGTATTCATTCGATTGCCAATTAATTTCGACCACAAAATCCCTGCAAAGATCAAAGATAAAATACCCACGGGTACTCCTACTGCAATCATAACCCCCAAATCTACATTCAGCATATTCGCAACAAGTACAGATCCCGCAGATGGTGGAATAAAGGCAAATCCTGTTGCCAAACCTGCCAGAAGAGGAATCACATAATATAATGTTGATTTTTTTGTTTTTTTAGCCAGTCCAAATGCCAATGGAATTAATATTACAACACCCGCTTCAAAAAATACAGTTGTACCAACTACCAGTCCCGTAATTCCCAAGGCAATGCCTGCCTTTTTCTCTCCAAACTTATTTATCAATGTCTGAGCAACACATTGTGCTCCTCCTGATACTTCTAATATACCGCCAAACAGGGAACCAAGCCCGATCAGCAGCACAATTCCCTGCAGTGTTTCTCCCGCCCCCTTTTCCACAGTATTGACCAGAACTGGAACCGGCATTCCAGCTCCAAGGCCAATAAACAACGCAGAAATCAACAGGGATAATACCGGGTGAATTTTAAATTTAATGATTAGCAGTAACAATAATAGAATACCTGCTGCCGCTGCAATCAGCAGCCTTGATGGTTCTGCCGCAAATATCGGTTCTGTCATTTTTATCTTCCTCCTGCATATTTATGTACCGTTGCTTTCACAGCTCCGGGTCCGGCGATCATTTCACGGAACATCGTTTCGATTTTTTCTCCCAGGCCAGTCTTATAAATGTCAGCAAAAAATATACGCTCATTAGAGAGGATCGGCTTAAGCTGATTCGTAAAACTTTCAGGCCGTCCTACTACAATGCCCTTTAGCTGTTCCTGAATTTCCTCATTCATAGGATCAGGAGCGAGTTCATACCTGTTCCCTTCATCATCTACAGCCAACATATACCGGAGCCATCCGGCAATTCCAAGTGGAATGGCAGTGAGACGTGAAGCGTCTCCATATTTTGCTACATACGCTTTCATTGTCTCTCCAAAGCGGATACCTACCATCTGAGATACATCTACGGCAAGGCGGAGATTTGTATCGCCTAAATATTCGTTTGGAAACCGATCATTAAAAAGTTCATCTACAAATTCCTGCGGAGAAATAATTCCGGGATTTGCTACTACAGGAAGCCCTTCATCATAGGCTACCATACGGGCCATTTTCATCATATCCGCATCTGTATTCAACATATGAGCAAACAAATCATATCCTAATACCACTCCGAGAGGACCTGTAGCTGAGTGTACTGGATTCAGACATACCGTTACTTTCATACGTTCTGACAAATTCACGGTTTCCCTGTCAGCCATATACACACCAAAGCCTTTTTCCAGAGCAGGCCGGCCATTTGGGAAACTATCTTCAATCACAAGATACTGCGGCTTTTCAGCATTCACAAACGGAGCAATATAAGTTTTCTTCCCTGTAATAACCGGCTGCATGTCTTCGACGCCAAGATTTTCAAGGTCTTTTGCAATCTGCTCGCTTGGCCTCGGTGTGATTTTGTCGATCATAGTCCAAGGAAAAGCAACTGTTCTTTCATCACTTACATAGGCGGCAAATCCTTCATCCACAAAGCCTGATTTCTGCCACTTTGCTGTCATAGTCAGCACAGACTCGCGAAGCTTCGCACCATTCTGAGAGCAGTTATCCATAGATACCAGTGCCAGAGGATATCTTCCGGCTTTATATCGCTCATAGAGCATAGCTGTCAGCACTGCCATAGCTCCGACTGCTTTGTCCGGACCATTTTGAATATCAGATTCTACAAAAGGAAACCATGTTCCATCTGATTTCTGCAAAGCATATCCTTTTTCTGTAATTGTAAAAGAAACCATCTGCAGAGACGGACTGGTAAAAATTTCTTTCAGCCGCTTCCACTGCTCTGGATTGGAAGACTGTGCTTTTACTGCTTCAGCCAGAGATCCTAATACCTTGTATTCTCTGGTTCCATCCCCATGCAGAATCACACTCAGTCCCAAATTATCATATGGTTTATAAATTTTATCTACCACATCGTAATCAAAAGTCTCTACACAGGTAATACCCCGATCCAGTACACCTTCTTCCAAAAGACCATCTGCAATACCGCCGATAAAGATACGAAAAATATTACCTATTCCAAAATGTACCCATTTCGGTTCCTTTTTTGCCTTTTCCGAAACCATCTCCACATCATATCCTGGAAGTGTGATTCCTGCCTTTTTCCATGACTCGCAGTTTTTAATTCCATCAATTGTTAATTTCATGCTGTTTCCTCCATTTCCCATTTCGTTTGTTACTTACGCTTATATCTAACTTGTAAGTATAGTATATATCTTACCTTTCAACAAATCCATTGACAAAAAATACAATAAATAAATTTATTTTTCAGCTATTTTTACTATATTTTTTTATGTGTATTGCATTTTTATTGTTCATATAATAAAATAAAGTTAAATCTTAACCGTATGATAAAGGTATAACTTTTAGGAGAATGATTATGAGCGAAAAAGGATTAACCACAATCAACTTAAAAAAGATAAACAGATCAAAAGTCTATCAATATATCTATAAAAGAAAAGTAACCTCCAAGCTGCAAATTGTTCAAGATCTGCAAATGGGATTATCTACTGTCAGTCAAAACTTAAATTTATTAGAAGAAGAGGGTTTGATTGAACGAAATGGATACTTTGATTCCACCGGTGGAAGAAAAGCTCATGCAATCCAGATTGTCTCTGACTTTAAAATTTCAATCGGTATCGGCATTTTGAAAAACATGTTTCATATTATCGCTATTGATTTATATGGAAATACACTCCATACAGACACAATTCCTCTTCCTTACTCTAATACGCCCTCTTATTATGAGCAAGTTACCAGAAAAATCAAAGAATTTATCTCGGACCGCCAATATGAGGAGAAAAAAATACTTGGAGTTTCCATTGCTACTCAAGGAATCACTTCCCCGGATAATACAACCGTAACATATGGAAATATTATGAATAACACTGGCATGGATCTGGAAAACTTTTCTCAACATCTTTCGTACTCTTGTCATTTAGAACATGATTCGAAATCTGCTGCCTACCTGGAATTATGGAATCATCAAGACCTTGACAGCGCTGTAGTCTTTTTACTGAACAGAAATATGGGTGGCGCTATCATAACGAATCACCAAATCCATCAGGGAAGTTCTATGCATAGCGGTACCATTGAACATATGTGTATCAATCCCGATGGACCACTTTGCTATTGCGGAAACCGTGGCTGTTTAGAAACTTATTGTTCCGCCAACTCACTGGAGCATTCTACCGGATTACCTATAAAAGAATTTTTTCCTCTTTTAAGGGAAAAAAATTCTCCCCAACTTATACAAATCTGGGAAGATTATCTAAATCATCTGGCGTTTGCTATGAAAAATCTGAACCTGGTAATTGATGCACCTATTATTATCAGCGGATATCTGGCGCCGTATTTTACAGAAACAGACATTGACTATCTGCTAAAACACATCAATTCATCCTCTCCTTTTACATTGGAGAAAAATCATATACTGGTCGGTGTACATGGACAGTATACTCCTGCTATCGGTGCTGCTCTATTTTTTGTCAAACAATTTATTCAGTCTGTATAGATCTTATCCTTCTAATACAAAAATACCAGAAGAAATAAGGCGGATTCATCCTTTTTCTTCTGGTATTTATAATACTATACACAATATCTGCTCTCAAAACAAAACTACTTTATATTCGCATTCTCTTATAGCAGAAAGTACTCGTTAATCAATATAATTTTCATGCAAGGTTACGGAAATGTGGCCAATCCCAAAGATTACTCCGCTTATGATCAGTAGAACATGCCCTAAAGTGACTCCGCTGAGTATAAACATACACACAGGTATTACGGCAAGAAGCATCATTTTCCGGAAATCCTGTCTGTAAAAATATAGCATCCAGACAATCCAATAAACCAGCATTAAAAATGCATTTCCAAAACCATACAGCAAGAATGCTCCTGCAGAAGAAAATCCAAACTCTGCAATTCCTATGTTGAAAACCATTAAAAACATAGATGCATATCTTCCGATCTGCTCCAAAACATTCATAAATTTATTATTACACTTGTTTTTCTGACTGCGGAACTTAAACGCATAAATAATATTCGGAATCAGCAACAGTATTACGAAAACCAATCCAAAAATATTAATCCAGTCAGATCCTGTTTTCCCCGCCAGGAAAATAGATGTCGGACCATCGGCACTGCCGATAATACTATAACTCATTCTTTTCACCTCTTTGAAGAAGACACGGCAATTCCATCTCATCATTCATATTCACAAAACCATAACGTTCATATAAAGGTCTTCCCATATCCGTTGCCTCTAATGAAATAAACTTTACACCTTTATTCTTCGCTTCTTCTATCAGAAGCCCCAATGTATGATATGCAATTCCTTTTCGCCTGTAGTCCGGTTTTGTATACATATTCATAATGTATGCTTTTCGTCCTGTTGGATTATGATAGGTGGGCATTACTCTGAAAAAGCTGACCCCTCCTGCACCGATACATTTTTCTCCATCGAAAACAAGATATGCGATATGTGATTCTGTCTGCAAAGACTCTTCATAATATTCCCTCGACTGCTGCTCCACAAGCGGCATCTCTATATCATCACTGAGACGGTTCGCAGAACACAATACTTCAATTCTCGTTTTAACCAGCAATTCTATGTCTTCCAGACTTGCCCTCTTATAAACAAATTCCATATTTATCACAACTCCTGTATTTATATTTTTTTATAGCAAACAGATATGTCTGCAAAATAATCTGTTTCCCTGTTTCCCCAGTAAATTGTATCATAAATTACTTTTTATGCTCTCTGCCTGATAAGTATTTTATTTCTTCACCCAGCCAAAAAGCTAAAAAATGTATGATAAACATAATCCAAAGAAACGCGTCTTCAAAATTTTTCACAAGAGACTCCAGATGAACCTCATTCCATTTCACTGCATCGTATATCCATACTCCAACAGGAAAAATCATTGTAGTTAAAAATGCACACAAAAACGACAAAACAATTCTTTTTCGGATCTGTTTCAATCCGCTCTTTTTCTGCACTGCATTTCCTATCAGGTAAACAATAATAATCCAAACAGGTATAATGATTAACAACATTGGAAGAATAAGGATACCTAAAAGAGGACATATAAAAAACAATATACATGCTAATACAAGTACTCCCCAATAAATCCAAAATGGTTTTAAATCGTACATAAGATTTCGATTATTCATATACGTCTTCCTTTCGTGTTCACGAATATTCAGGCAATTGCCAAACCATCTTCCATTATTTTCAGGCAGTTCTTCATCATTATGCAGCATCTTATATTTTTCTTTTACATACGACATAAATTCACCGCAGTTTACCGCCTCAAAATCCACATAAACTCTTTTATTTTCAACAAATACACAGTATTCCCCACCATTTCTGGTATACCACTTTCTATATGCTGTTACTTGATTGTAAGTAAAATATCTTTTCTTTCCCCCAAATGTAGTTTCCAAAAATCCCTTATCATCATAAATTATATACCAGTTTTTCCATCCCCTTATCAAAAAAAGGAATAGAAAAGCAAAAATAAAAAAGCATATCTCAACCTCTTTATTATCATTGTCCAAAATGGCTATAAACGAAAAAATTTCTGATGTAACAGCAAGAGAAATTAATAGAGTCCGCCAGGAATTCGGCAAATAAACGGCGTATTCTTTACGTCTTGAACGTTTTGAACGCACAGATAAAGTTCTAAAATATGCCACCACCGTCAGAATAACAGGAATAATCAAAATTACTTTTATAACCATACTTCTCTCCATTTTCTCCAAGCTGAAATCAGTCAGCTATTACAAAAACATTATAATAATATTTTCTTTAGCAGCCTGCACTTTCTATCTTGCTTTCAGTATAACATAAAATTCCATAAATTCCATCAAACTTCCTGTATGAATCGACCTTGCTCTGCCATACTTTTTTTCGGCAGCTTCCCCACATCCTCCTGTCTTGCTTTTGTCAATAGAATATCATGCGAAATCCTATCAAAAGCTACGACATTTCATACTCCCTCTTAAAAAGTTTTGAGATAAATGCAACACCAAAGATGCTTTCACAGCAACTTCATGACCCGGAAAACAACGGCATGATCCATCGTGAAGTCATCCCGGAAAAGCCACCAAAAACAATATACTCTCTCACCTCATTTGGACAGATTATCATTCCCATATAACATTCGCTATACCCCACTGCCCACCACAGTCCTTATGTACCCATAACCCGCATTTACAACTTCACCGGTTTGGCTGGCACCTTCCTAAAATAGCAAATCTAACATTTCTATTACATATCTATCCACTGGATAAATGCTGTCTTATCAGAACTATTATACCCGGCATTACGGTAGAAGTTTAATGTACTTTCTTCTTTCGAACCGGTAAGTAACATCATCTTATAGCAATTATTCTCTTCGGCAATCCTCTTTGCATAATTTAGACATGCCGTTGCATAACCTTTTTTGCGATACTTCCCATGCGTTACTACATTTTCAACAAATGCATATGGACGCACATTCCTCGTAAGATTCGGAACTATCACACAAACGCAGGATGCTACAATATTGCCATCCACTTCACAGACAATAAAATGATGATTTTTGTCATTCAAAATATTATTCCATGTTTTCCTTAATTGCTCTGAATCTTCCGGCACACTTTTCTCGTGAAGAAACAGATACAACTGCAAAATTTCTTTCAAATCGTTTGGGGTTGCTTCTCTGATCATAACTAACTCCTCGTAAAATAAACTATCTTATCCCCATATAAAGTAATTCGCTTTTCCATGCAAATCCTCTCCACTTTCAGATACTCAATATCCTGAAACTTCATAAGCCGTATATTCATGACTATAATGATATCCCAATTTTTCAGCCAATGCTACAGACCACATATTCTGTGCATCCCAACTAGGATATAATCCTCTTTCCAAACACTCCAAAATGAGTTTTGCCCCACATGCATATGCCAACCCTTTTCTTCTATGATCTTCTCTTGTGTCTACTTCGATCTCAATACCATCGTTATATCTGCTATAAGACGAAGCACCTGCTACTAATTCTCCATCTTTTAGAACAACTACGCCTAATCCCAGTTTTCTATAACTATTATAACTTTTAAACTGTGATACCAAATCATTTGCCCACCTGTTTTTCTGACATAACATATAATCATCTTCTTCCAGAAGCTTCAGCTCATATCCCCCGGGCAATTGCAAAACCGCCTGTTGAAGTTTACATTTATCAAAAATATCCTTTTCTTTTTTGATTGCATATCTGGAAACTTTTTTAGCATTTTTTCCGTAACATTTTTCAATCAACCCGGCCCATTTATCATTCTGCGGAACCATAATGATAAAATCTTGTTTACAACTTTCTGGTTTAAATCTAAGTAATTTTTCACTTGGCTTTCCAGCATAAAAAGCAAAACCACCCAATATTGCCATTACAGCGTCATCCTCCGGAGCATTGGTATATATCTCTCCCATCACTCCCTACAAACAGGACCATATAATGGCTTCATCCCATTGCCCAAATATATCCTGTAATCTTCTTCATTCCTAACCTGTGACCTCTTATCTTGAATTTTTGTATGATACGAAAATGTGACCAATACCAAATATTACTCCGCTTATTATCAGCAGAACATGCCCTAAAGTGGCTCCGCTGAGTATAAACATACACATCGGTATTACAGCAAGATGCATCGTTTTCCAGAAATCCTGTCTGTAAAAATATAGCATCCAGACAATCCAATAAACCAGCATTAAAAATGCATTTCCAAAGCCATACAGCAAGAATGCTCCTGCAGAAGAAAATCCAAACTCTGCAGATGTCGGGCCATCAGCACTGCCGATAATACTATAACTCATTCTTTTCTCCTTCCGTACGAAGACATAATACCGTCAATTCAACTTTTTCAATTCTGTCCATTCACTCATCCTCCAAATATACCTTCGCGTCATCCCTGGAATGGAAGATGTGTACCTCTTTTCCTTCACCATATTGTTCCAGAAACTGATATATCTGTGACAGTTTGGTTGCAGGAAAATCCATCTATCCGTTTTTAGAATTTCTGTCAATCTATTATCAAATTCTTCTTTGGATATAGTCGTTCTGTCTGGTAAATGCCACATCATATCCAGATAGTGTAGAGGAAGACCCGTTTTATCCCGAAGTTTTCTTGAAAATGTGCTTTTTCCCGCTCCAGGACTGCCTATCACTATAACTCTCTTTATTGCTTACCCCCGCTCATCTGTCACGAAATGCTTCACAGTATTCACCGGATGCTGCAATTCACCTCTGAAGAAATCTGGATATATTGTTATATCATCATTCACTGAAACCCATCTCAGGTGTTCTTTACTACCATCCTCTGTAAAGCTGTAGCTGACTGGAGAAAAGTCATCAGGCACTCTCATGTAGAAAAAGATCGATACCTCATATATCAGCTTACCAAGGTTTGTCGGTGCATCCCCGTAAAAATAGTTCTCGTGGACGAAACCAAGCCGGTCTATCTCCATCCTAATGCCTGTTTCTTCCTGTACTTCCCGAACTATTGCTTCCTCAGCGGTTTCTCCAAATTTGATTCGACCGCCAACCGAATACAGATAATCTGACCGTTCATTACCGACCATTAGAAATTTACCATCTTTTAAGATGATTGCACCAACACGAATATTGATAAGCCCGTCATCGCAGGCTACTGTCATATCACTACTCACGTATATATTCCTCCTTCAAAATCCTCATCATGCACAGGTTATAGATATTATCGCCTTTACTGGCGGTAGTCCATTCCATAGGGCAACGACCTGTATCTATAAAATTTCAGCTTCTGTCCCGATTTTATTCCTTCTGGACTTAGGCAGTACCATAAATTCTACAATACTATGACCGAAATCACATTTCTGTACATGGGTATTAATCATGACAAATCCCAGAAGCTTGCCTGTTCCCTGCCCCTTTATGAAGAAAGCATCTCTCCCTTTTTCCAATATAACAGCCTTAGATTCTCCTCTTACATACAGTCTTCCGGCAATTCCATCTCATCATTCATGCTCACAAAACCATAACGTTCATATAAAGGTCTTCCCATATCCTTTGCTTCTAATGAAATAAACTTTACACCTTTATTCTTCACTTCTTCTATCAGAAGCCCCAATGTATGATATGCAATTCCTTTTCGCCTGTAATCCGGTTTTGTATACATGTTCATAATATATGCTTTTCGTCCTGTTGGATTATGATAGGTGAACATTACCCTGAAAAAGCTGACCCCTCCTGCACCGATACATTTTTCTCCATCGAAAACAAGATATGCGATATGTGATTCTGTCTGCAAAGACTCTTCATAATATTCCCTCGACTGCTGCTCCACAAGCGACATCTCTATATCATCACTGAGACGGTTCGCAGAACGCAATACTTCAATTCTTGTTTTAACCAGCAATTCTATCTCTTCCAGACCTGCCCTCTTATAAACAAATTTCATATTTATCACAGCTCCTGCACATCTCTTTTTCCATGGTATGATAACAAAGAAAATCCCCATTCTCTGTCTCAATTCTTTCATAGGAAATAATCTCATACCCCTTTTTTAAATACATACTTTCTGCCGGAAAAGAAGCGTCCACATGAACCTTTCGATGATTTCCAAAAACTTTTGCCTCCAATAAATCCATTAAACTGCTGCCATAACCCTTTCCCTGATATTCAGGCAAAATAAACAGTCTGCAGATTTCATTTTTCCGGATGCTCCCTGTTCCTACGATTTCCCCATGTGCCACCACAAAATAAATTTCTTCTACAGCCATCACTTCTTCAATATTTGCTTCACTATGCAGATCGACAAAAAATTGCACTGCACCTTCCGGATAATAATGGGGATAGATAGTTCTTACAGTTTTTTCCACAATAGCTGATACCATGGCCGAACTATCTGCCAGCCTCAATTCTATATTTGAATCTGTCATCTACAACCTCCGAATCAAAAGAACATACACCCCTCAACTAATTAATAAAACTCATGGATTGTGAATATGTGCAAGAATTTCTTTGTTCAAAATCATACTCATATAGAATACATTTGCCAAATCCAACTGAATTTTGACCTAAGAAAAACATAAATGCATTTGGGGCAGCAGCAAAAATATGTAGTGTTGCACGCCGTTCCACAGTACTTCTTCTGCCAATAGCGTTATAAACTGAATTAGCTAAAGCAGTTGCATGTGTTCCATCTTCTACGGAAAAATTTGTGGCACCAACTCCGCTTGGTGTACAATTAATGATACGTCCAATTGGCAGATTATTCTCTTTTATGAATGTAACCACCTCACCGTAAATGTTACGAGTGACATTTAATACCAATGCAGAATCATATTGATTCTCATGAAACTTCTCATGTGAAATATCCCAAGTAGCATAGTTCCTTTTCGATGACAGTTTCACATCCCATAATACAGTGCCATTGGTCGACGATTTCTGTATCGGAAATACATTAATACCTGATTTACTATCAAGAATTCTTCCTACTGCAAAGGCTATAGAGGCATGTGCATTCAAAAATATTTGATAAGCATGTTTGCTGCTTGTATTTGTGAGCAAAAATTCTTCCAAATTTCTATAAATATCTTTGTTCCAATCATATTCATCCTTTATATTGCGATCCTCAAACTTATTAATGAATGATAAACAACTCTCTGTATCCTTTTCCAAGTTTTCTGCTCCACGGGTAAAGCTTTTAACACCAATAGATATTCTTTTAGGAGAATACTTATCGGCAACAAGAAGAATGCGTTTTTCCATTTCTTCATCAAATTCTTTTCTATCAATACCTTTGCCATGTGTCGAAGAAATCATCTGATCATTTACAGTAGCTGAGGCAATAAACCTAATTTGTTCAAATGTCATCATTTGATTGCTATGTGAAATATACTGATGCAACGAATCTCTTACAATTTTTTCTAAAACTTCTGTTTCAAACGGCAAAACATAAAACCGTATTCTCTTGCTCTCAAGTAAATCTGTATCAAACCCATTTAGCGACGATTTCTCTTCTTTATCAAGCACTTTCCCATAATACTTTTCGATTGACTTTATAAATGTGTTGGCAGACTTATCACATTGCCCAATTAAAAATAATTCATATTCAGGACTTTCTATATCCTTTACAAGATCATATAGCCATGTTTTGATGTCTGATTTAGCAAAAGTATTAATCGTTGATTTTACTTGTATACATTTAACAATTTGATGTTGTTGCTCTAATGCTATATCAACCTTATCATTTGATGTTGGAAATTCAACATATATCTTATCCCAGTTGCTTTTATCAGTTAAGGCTTCTAATACTGAAGCAAACCCCTGATATAAAAAGCCCCGTGATGCTTCTTTACCACCCATAATCCTCATCCTTTCTCATCTCTGCGGTATAGTATGTACCTTGAATCCATATTTTGCTTCTATACTGACACCACTGATAAAATCAGGCCGTCTGTTTATCCTTCTTTGCATCTGCCACGCTCGCTTACAAGATTCTGTATAAATTCTTCTGCTAGGGTGCGCCCGCCCAAATTCTCCTACACACCAAAATTCATCTAAAAATTACACATCCATCCTCTGATGCCTTTCAATAATAGTTTTTGCATTTATAATCAGCTGTGTGTCTGGCTCTTTGATGATACTGCTTCATATACTATTTTTTCTGTTTCTTATATGTGAAGCACACAAAAAGAAGAAGCCGTTCCTGTAACTTTAACTTTTATCTCATTCGTTTTCTTTTCCATCAATGACCACCTTCCCATTTTCATCTAACAATGGAGTAATTCCTGTAAGTGAAAAACCACTTCCTGCAATATAGTTTACACCTGTTTTTGTATCGACAATAATTGTCAATCCACTAAGTCCCAGGCTCTGTTCTTCCTTAATCACAAATCTTTTCTCTTTCTTTTTTGACATTTCAAGACCTCCTAACACTTTGGCTCTTTTGGCATTGCGATAGTACAGATAAGATAAATCCAAATCCCGATGCCGCCTGCCAAACAAAGAAACAGCCAGATTAACCGCACTATGCTTACATCTATACCAAAGTATTTTGCAATACCTACGCAAACACCTTCCGCCATTTTCCCATCATTTATTCTACATAATTCTTTCATCAAACAAACCCTTTCTAATATTTACTCTGTTCGGCAAACGTGGAGTTTTCAGCACCTTCCTGCGTAAACTCTTTTTGCGTCAGATGTCCATTTCCTAACAAACTCTGTCTTTGCGTCAGTATAGATATCCCTATTATGTTCAAACAACTTTTTCAAAGATTTTATCCTGCCTATCTGGATAAGTATTCCCCATCGCTTTCTTCCTATATACCCAATTCCAAGCCTCGCATGTTTTTTTCACTTTTGAAGTAAAGACACCCGACAGTAGCCGAGTGCCATAATGTTCTGTCTTCTGTTATGCCTGTATCTGCGTGCTGTCCTGTACCTTCAGCACCTTGATGAAGTTCGCCAGCTGTTCTCTCTACGCTTCCTCTGCGGAGATGGCGGCCGTCACTACATCGTACCGCTGAACCAGTCCATCGTAGCGTTCCTTCTTCCAACTTGCGCTTTCCTTCCTGTAGGTCATCTGTGACGCAGAGTGTCCTGCGAATAATTTCCGCACTGGCGATGATCTCCTTCTTTTCGGTAACAAGCAGGTTGTATGCCGAAACGAACGCCACCCTAACCTCCCCCTCTATGGCATGGGAAGTCAAAACATCAATATTGTGTTTCTACTAATCTATTGCTTTGTTTGATTCCAATAAGTCTTCCACCTTGCAGCCGAGGACATTCGCAAGGGCAACGATTGCCTGAACCGACGCCTTGCCGATATCCTTTGTGCCAAGTTCGTATTGCTGTAAGGTTCGGATATTCACTCCTGACTTTTCAGAAAGTTCTCTTTGCGAGTACCCGCACTTTTTTCTCTACGCCTGCAGCCTGGTCGAATTGTTTTTCCGTTTTATGATCGCATTGACGGTGTCTACAAATTTTTCTTCCGAAGCCTCATGATGCGTGGGATACAGCTTGAGAATTTCCCCCACGGAAAGGTTATCGTGTATATCTCTGAATGAACGTGATGTACGCCATTGATAGTAGGCGAGAATCCAGCCGCACCAGTATTCAGGCGAACATTCGTATTCAATCTGCGCCTCAGGGAAATTCATTGTTTTTCCTGACTTATCAATCACTTCCATTACAAGCTCAGTTCCCGAAAGTCCCGCCACCACCTTTGGATTTCCCTTGCTGAATTTGGCTGCGTATCCGCTTGCAATGAAAAGCTCCATAAAGTCCTCAGGATTAAGAGAACACGCATTTACAGCATAGTCAAAGGCTTCACCTAAATTTTTCATGGCGTCGCTCAGATACTCTTCAGCGTAAGCGTGGGTCATTTGGCTTTATCTCCTCTCGTATAATATCCCGCATAAAGATTCCATCCAGATCTTCATTTTCCAGTTCTTTGTTGTAAGCGGTCCTTGCTTCATCATCACGGACTTTTCGTTTCGCATAATAAATGGTGTTGTCTGCAACCTCGTAATCAATGAATCGAATCGTATTGAATGCCTTTTGCGACTTTAGCACAAACTGTTCGCCGAGCTTGCCGGGTTTCATGGCATAGCCGAGCTGCTTCAGCGATATTTCGTTGTTGACAAAAGACCTTGCAAATGAAAAATAGGAATCGTCCGCACGGTAACCGACAATGACATCGTAGTGTTCAAAATCCGGTAAAAAGTTCCGTATCAGATAGTCTTTTCCTCTTCGGGCAAGGGGCGTAGATAGCCTTGCCCTTCTGTGCAGCATCAGAATCGCAAGCCAGTTAAGAATCGTAAACTCGCTTGATGATAAGTTCAGAACGGTTAAGTCGGAGGAATCCATCTCGTATTTATTGGCATAACCATCGACATTTTCGCTGCAAGCCCATTCCTTTGCAAGCTCGATATGCTCAGTGCAATAAAATCCGTTTCCGTAATCGTTGTATGCTTTTCCTTTTCCAAACGCAGGGTGTTCTATGATGTTCGGTGAACCGTGATATAAAATTAGTTTGCTCATTTTTACCTCTCCTATACTTCCACAGTGGTATTTTTGTATTATACCTCCACAGAAGTAGTCTATCAAGAGTCTTTGAAAACTTCCTCTATAAAAACAGCAGCCCACGCTCATCGTAGAGCGAAGCGGCGGGGTCAGTGCAGCGGTATGTATTTTGAATTCATACTTCGCTTCAAAGGCTGAAGAGCCTATCGCCTTTTCATGGATGATCCAGTATAATAAGGTTCAGAAGCTGAAGAATTTATCACTCTAAAGTCTCTGTAAATATCTGTTTCAAAATTTCAGACGGAATATCCTGCTTCAAATAGATTTGTAACATCCCTTTTGGAGTAAATTTATAACCTGTCAGTTCTTCTTTGTGTGAAATGACGGCTTGTGCCTCAATGTTGATATGATCTTTAAATGGTATCAGCCGCACGAAAGATTTACCAACATAAAAGCTTGGCAATTTTGCCCATAACATTTCCTCAACTTCACAAGAAACGCTATCAAAAATCATCTGCCTTAAATGATTGAACATATCAATAATCTCCGCAGGATATTTATTTATATATTCTTTTACTTGCTCATTCATTAAGAATTACCTCCACAAATCTATAGTTATCATTTTATTTTTCAATTATACACTACTATTACTTAAAATACAATTATCACAATTTGAATGACACCCCTAGTACTTCATCCGGTTAGTAACAATACTTTACAGTGCTGAAAAAATTTGCTATA
>UQAW01000073.1 GCA_900539175.1 uncultured Lachnospiraceae bacterium | reverse complement strand
AGAACAAAGAAAATTGGTTACATTTAATTTGTACTTTTTCTTGACATAGGACCAATACCTTTGTTCAAGATAATGGTTGGTATCAAGCAAGTGAAAGATATTCAGATTTTATCCGCAGGCATAGAGGGCATCGTGTGGTGTTTTTTGAGCTTGGAGTTGGAATGAATACACCAACCATAGTAAAATATAATTTCTGGCACATGGCATACGAATGGAAAGACGCTGTTTATGCCTGCCTGAATAATGGAGAGGCGTATGCTCCTAATGAAATTAAGAAAAAATCCATTTGTATCAATGGAGATATTGGAGAAATTATGGGTCAGCTTTAAGTAAGAGAAAATTGAATATTGTCAGCACTTATGCTGATTGCCGTGGGCGTTTCACTTTTACAGGTGGGCGCCCTTTTTTCATACTCATTTTCAAGAGAAAGGAGCTTCACATGACTGCCCGGTACACAAAAAATCCTGAACAACGGGAGGCAGCAGAAAGCCTGATGGAAAAGATTGCATTACTTGTCAGTATGTTTGTATAACCAGAAGATATGATCTGGCAGCGGCAAAAGATACTTTTTAGGCATAACAAAGACATGCGAACTAAGTATTTGCTATGTGTGTTTTTCTGTTTTATACTGTAGGTGTATCAAAGTATAGAATGGATGTGTCTATATAATCCATCATTAGGAGATGAAAATGATATGAAAATTTTGTCACGCCCCTTTATTACTACGGGATGTCTGCACAGCTCAAAACACTTATTGAACGTTTCTGTGCATTTAACAGTAGTATCCAAAGAAAAAGAATGAAATCGGCGTTGCTTACCGTTGCATGGAACGATGACAGCTGGACATTCGATGCCCTGGAAACGCATTATAAAACGCTTGTCAGATATTTGAATTTGACAGATATAGGCATGGTGCTTGGCACTGGATGCGGAACGCCCACCATGACCCGGCATTCCAAATTTCCGAAGCTGGCGTATGAATTGGGAAGAGCGCTGTCGTAAAAGCTTTTCAGAATGAACCAAGAAAATCTTTCAAAAAGTAGAACCTACGATTCCGGTGCAGTTTTCATTCGCTACAAAACCAAATAACAATTAAGAAATATTATAGGAGGAATTATCATGAGTAAGAGTTTAGTTGCCTATTTTTCTGCAAGTGGTGTTACAAAGAAGGCCGCACAGCGTCTAGCAAAAGTAGCGGGGACGGACCTGTTTGAGATTCGCCCTGCGATTCCCTATACCAGCGCCGACTTAAACTGGATGGATAAAAAGAGTCGGAGTAGCGTGGAAATGAATGATTCCACATCCCGCCCGGAAATTGCCGAGCAGGTGACAAATATGTCGTACTATGACACGGTATTTATTGGTTTCCCAATCTGGTGGTATGTTGCACCCCGCATCATCAATACCTTTGTGGAAAGCTATGACTTTTCTGGTAAGACGTTGGTGCCCTTCGCCACCTCCGGCGGCAGCGGTATGGGAAAAACCGTCCAGGAATTAAAGAAACTCTGCCCCGGCGCAAACTGGAAGCCCGGAAAAATGATAAACGGCATATCCGACAAAGCACTTTCTGATTGGGCAAATGAATTTTAATGACCGGCTTGAAAAAGGTGCGGCAGCACAGGCAGAGATCTTCGGGGAACATATGAAGGAGGCGTGGAAAGCCGGTCATATCAACCGCTGGCTGGCCGCAAACTGCTTTGGCGACTTTTTACCCGTTCAGGGCTTGATCTCCCGCAGCTCATCGCCCATGCAAAAGGAAATATGAATCTAGGGAATGACAAGGCGTTTCTGATTCGGATGGTATCTCAATGCCTGCCTTACATCGGCTATCCCCGTAGCTTGAATGCCATGAGCTGTATTCAAAAGGCAGCAGAGTCTTGAAGGAATAGAAGGGAACAATGAACATGGAATATACAATATTAGGAAATACTAACATTCAAATCTCAAAATTGTGTGTGGGTTGTATGAGTTTCGGCAAAACCGGAACTATGCATGACTGGACGCTGGACGAGACAGCCACGGAGCAGGTGGTTCGCCATGCCCTTTCTCTTGGCATCAACTTTTTTGACACTGCCAACGGTTATTCTGCCGGAACCAGTGAGGAATATCTGGGACGGGCGCTGAAAAAGAATATTAGCCGTGACCAGATAGTGATTGCTTCCAAGGTTTATTTTAACCCCGGCAGATTATCAGGTCAGGCGATTCATCGGGAAATTGACGGAACCTTAAAGCGTTTGGGAACCGATTACCTTGACCTGTATATCATTCATCGTTTTGACTACGATACACCGATTGAGGAAACGATGGAAGCGCTGAACGATCTGGTTAAAGCCGGAAAAGTACGGGCGCTGGGCGCATCCGCTATGTACGGCTATCAGTTTTATAATATGCAGCTTGCCGCCCGTGATCATGGCTGGGCGCAGTTCCAAGCCATGGAAAACCACTATAATCTGCTTTACCGGGAGGACGAGCGGGAGTTGATTCCCATTTGCAATCAGATGGGTGTATCGCTTATGCCCTACAGTCCCTTGGCGGCGGGGCATTTGACCCGTCCACAGTGGAATACTGACACGCTGCGCAGCAGAACCGACCGGGTTGCCATGGGGAAATATGACCGCACCGAGGAACAGGATATGCAGATTGTGCAACGGGTTTCCAAACTGGCGGAGCGTTATGGGGTGAAGATGCAACAGATTGCGTTGGCATGGCATTGGGCCAAAGGCGTAGCCTCCCCGATTATCGGCGCCACAAAGGCATCCTATTTTGACGATGCCACAGGTGCATTTAATGTCAGACTGACGGAAGAAGACATTGCCTATTTGGAGGAACCTTATCTTCCTCATCGGATTGTCGGTGCGATTGACCATAATCCGGCAGATGGTGTGATGTTGTTGGATGAAAAGAAATAAAAAGTCAAGAGGTGATACGATTGGAAAAATGGATTTCATGGATCCTTGCTAGAATCAGGAACTTGTTTTTTGGGCATACCTTATGTATAATGTAGAAAAAACTTTTTCAGGAGGAGCCACAATGGAAATCAGGGTGCTTCGCTATTTTTTGACCGTTGTCCGGGAGGAAGGCATTAACCGGGCAGCCGAGGTTTTACATATCACGCAGCCGACGCTCAGCCGTCAGTTATCCCAGTTAGAGGATGAAGTCGGTGTAAAGCTGTTTCATCGGGGCGCAAAGAAAATTACTTTGACAAATGAGGGGATTTTGCTGCGGCGTCGCGCTGAGGAAATTTTGGCGCTGGTGGACCGGACGGAGCAGGAGCTTGTCGAGCAGGACGAACTGGTGGAAGGCAGGATCGTCATTGGCGGCGGGGAACTTGCGGCTATGCAGGAGTTGCCGGAAATCATTCAATCCTTTCGGGAAAAGTACCCGTTGGTTACATTTGACATTTTTACGGGAAATGCCGATCTGGTAAAAGAACAGATGGAAAAAGGACTCATCGATATCGGCGTTTTGTTGGAGCCGATTGATATGGAAAAGTTTGATTTTATCCGCCTGAAAGGCAAAGAGCAGTGGGCTGTTTTAATGCGTCCGGATGATCCCCTTGCGGAAAAAGAATCCATCAGCGCAAAGGACTTGGAGAACGTGCCGCTCATTCTTCCGAGGCGAACCAACGTACAGAATGAATTAGTCAACTGGCTTGGGGATTCTTTTCAGGAGAGCCAGGTCCTCTTTACCAGCAATTTAAGTACAAATGGCGCTCTGATGGTTCAGAAGGGTTTAGCTTATTCTCTGGTAATCAAGGGCTCTATTCCTTTCTGGGATAAAGATAAAATCACCTTTCGTCCCTTGTCCCCGCAGCTTACCGCAAACAGTGTGCTGGCGTGGAAAAAACAGCAGCCGTTTAGTCCGGCAGCGACCAGATTCATCCAATATATAAAATGCCTTTTAGGCATAAGATAGGTATGAAAACCAAGTATTTGATATAACTTATTCGCTGAATTATAATGTAGGTGTAGACAAAAGCGTGCTGCTTTTCCTCTGCACCTACATTTTTTATTATTACAGAAGGCGGACAATATACACTTTCTGCTATATAAGGAGGCAAGGGATGACATTAGGAGAAATTGAAAAGCTGCTAAATGAGAAAGAGAAAACCAAGGAGGAACAAATCCGGATTATAAGAAAAGAGCGAGGCCGTTTATTAGAAGAAATCCATGGGAAGCAGCAGCTATTGGACCGGCTGGACTATATGCTCCATGAGATGAAGAAAAATTAACAGGAGGATTTACTATGAAAGTCCCGGACAGCAGCCATGACCCGGAGTGTGCCTGCACACGCAGGGTCATGGATATTGGACGGGCAAGCCGGTATGAGTAAGGAGGGCGACAGCCCGGATTACGAATACTGGCGGCAGATGCGGGAGTGCACAGCACGGAGCATCTGGCTTTCATAAATGGTGATGTCTGCGCCAGCAGACATGTCCGTTTACTATGAGCTATCAATTTTATGTACCTACCCGCACCCTGTTCGGTGGCGGAATGCTGAACGAACTTCACAATCAGACCATGCCCGGAAAAAAGGCCATGGTCGTCATTACGAGCGGAAAATCCATGAAGGTTACCGGAACCCTTGACCGGGTTCTGAAAGAGTTTGCTCAGGCCAACGTAGAGACAGTTGTTTTTGATCAAGTGCAAGCAAATCCACTTCGTTCCACTGTCATGGATGGCGCAGTTTTTGCCAGAGAGAATGCGTGCGATTTTGTTGTGGCTCTGGGTGGCGGCAGTGTCATGGATGCTTCCAAGGCTATGGCGGCTATGGCAACCAATGACGGCGACATCTGGGACTATATGTTTGGCGGCACCGGTGGCGGGAAAACCATCGCAAACAAAGCGCTGCCTGTTATCTGTATCACCACAACGGCAGGAACCGGCTCTGAAGCAGACCAGTGGGGTGTTATCACAAACGATGAGACCAACGAGAAGATTGGCTTCGGGGGCTATGACTGCTTGTTCCCGGTATTATCCGTGGTGGACCCGGAGTTGATGATTTCGGTACCTCCCAAGTTTACGGCATACCAGGGGTTTGACGCGCTGTTCCACAGTACCGAGTGCTACATCTCCAAGGCACATAACCAAATGGGCGATATGCTGGCACTGACTGCCATTGAAAATATCGGTAAGTATCTTGTCCGGGCAGTTAGGGACGGCAGTGATTTAGAGGCCCGTGAGGGTGTGGCTTTTGCCAACAACCTGTCCGGACAGGTCATGACAGTGAGCAGCTGTACCAGCGAACATTCCATGGAACATGCCATGAGCGCCTACCATCAGGCTCTTCCCCATGGAGCGGGACTGATTATGATCTCCGTTGCGTACTACCAGCATTTTGTGGATTGTCATGTCTGCGATGAGAGGTTCATTACCATGGCAAAGGCTCTCGGCAAGGCGGATGTCTCCTGCGCTCAGGATTTTGTGGATGCACTGGTGCAGCTTCAGAAGGACTGCGGTGTGTATGACCTGAAAATGTCTGGTTTCGGTATTCTGGAAGAAGAACTGGACACGCTGGCAAAGAATGCCCGTGAGACTATGGGCGGACTGTTTGGCGCAGATCCTTGCGCGCTCAGCCACGAAGAATGTGTGGCAATTTTCCAAAAGTCATACAGATAAAGAAAGGCGGTTTAGAAATGAACGAATTAGAACATGGAACCATTTTTGAAAAGGGCGAACGCAATCCCTATGGCAAGTATTTTATCGGTCAATCCTATCTGGCAATGCTCACACAGTTAAACGGTGTTGGTGTTGCGAACGTGACCTTTGAACCCGACTGCCGGAATAACTGGCATATTCATCACGGTGACAAGGGCGGCGGCCAGATACTGCTCGTAATCGGCGGGCGCGGATGGTATCAGGAATGGGGTAAGGAAGCGCAGGAACTTCATGCCGGGGATGTGGTTGCGATACCTGTGGGCGTGAAGCACTGGCATGGGGCAGCACAGAATAGTTGGTTTGCCCATGTAGCGATTGAGGTTCCCGGCGAGAACACTTCCAATGAGTGGTTGGAAGCTGTTTCCGAGGAGGCTTATAAGAAACTGAAATAAGGAGGTATGGGCAACGGGAGTTCCACAAGCTGTTCTCTCTTTCCTGAATGAGTATGATTTGTCTGGAAAGACCGTCATCCCCTTCTGCACCCATGAGGAGATTGGGATTACGGCAGAAAGCGCCGATACAGGAAATGAAGAACAGCCATCACCATTACGATTGGCAATGTGGTTCTGAAGGGTGTACTTTACGATACCGCACTTGCACAGGAGATAAAGGAGTATTTAACACTCTGGACAGCCGGGAGGAGATCACCGTTTCACTGGCAGAATAATGAATCATAGATTTAAGGAGGATGCTCAATGAATCAAGAAATGATGCGGGCAGCCGTATTGGTTGGTCCCAAACAGATAGAAGTAAAAGAAGTGCCAGTTCCCAAGCTTAAACCGGGCATAATTGAAATTAAAGTGTCGGTCTGCGGTGTTGTTACAAATCCCGGAGACAGCAGCTTCAACACGCATTTGAACGGCTTACTTCAAAAACCGACCCGGTTTTGAAAATTGTCGTAAAGCCGTAAGAATAATAAGAAATGTACAGGAGGTAATTACTATGAAAAAAACAATCGCTATTTTACTCTCTTTGACTATGATTTTTGCCCTTTTCGCCTGCTCCAATACGCAGCAGAATGCTGAGCTTGACAATACGCAGAACGAAGAATCTTCGAAGTCGACGGAATCTACTTCTGTGGAAGCTCCGGAAACGGAGCCTTCGCAGGAAACGGATGATTCGGACATTTCACAAACAGATACATCTTCCACTGTATCTGATGAAGAACCGGCAGGCAGTAAAATTCTGATTGCGTATTTTACCTATGGCGAAAATGCGGAACTGCCCAGTGATGTGGACGCTTCCTCAACCGCCAGCATTCAGATTTTTAACGGCGAGGTTACAGGTAATACCGGTGTAATGGCACACATGATTGCGGAGGCTTCCGGTGGAGAATTGTTCTCGATTCGGACAGTGGAGCCTTATCCTGATAACTACGATGATACCATTGATGTTGGACAAGCAGAAAAAAATAATGGTATTTCCCCTGAATTATCTACGCATATCGAGGACCTGGAACAATATGACACTATTTTTGTCGGTTTTCCGAACTGGTGGTATGGTATGCCCATGGTGATGTACAGCTTTTTTGACGAGTACGATTTCAGCGGGAAAACCATTATCCCATTCTGTACTTCCGGCGGAAGCGCATTCTCAGATGCGATCAGTGAAATCAAAAATATGGAGCCGGACGCAACAGTTTTGGATGGTCTTCATATCGGCAGTTCCAGTGTAAACGATGCAGAAAGCCGCGTAAATGAATGGGTAAGTGAACTCGGCTTATCAAAGTAAAGAAAGGATAGAGGGCGCATGAAACCGAAAATGAAAGTAAAGATGGGAATTGATGTCCTGATGACAGTGCTGTTGCTCTGTCTGATGGCATATCAGACCACCGGGCAGGAGCTTCATGAGTGGTTTGGCGCCGGGATGCTGATACTGTTTATCGCACATAATCTTCTGAATATCAGGTGGTACAGTAGCCTGCTCAAAGGAAAATATAAGCTGCTGCGCATCTTGCAGATAATTGTCAATTTCAGTGTGCTTGTTTCCATGCTCTGCCTTGGCTTTAGCGGAATCGTTATATCACGCCATGTGTTTGCCGCACTTCCTATAGGCGGCCCTATGGCAATGGCAAGAAGTATACACATGGCAGCTTCCTATTGGGGATTCGTGCTGATGAGTATCCATTTGGGGATGCACTGGGGCGTGATTACAGGAATGTTCCGCAGGCTTCTGAAAGGTAGAAAAATGCCGGTTGCGGCTGTGTGGGGACTGTGGCTGGTGGCTGCCGTGATCGCCGGATATGGACTGGTCTGCTTCATACAAAAGGACATCGTTTCTTATATGTTCCTGAAAAATCAGTTTGTGTTCTTGGATTTTGAGCAAGGCGCGGTATCTGTGTTCGCAGAGTATATTGCTATGATGGGATTCTGGATTTTTGCCAGCTTTTATATGATCCGAGGAATTGGAAGGATCTCCGGTAAACACTCTAAGGGAAAGGAGAAAATCAATGAAAAGAATTAACGCTTTTCTGATGGCGTCTGGAACGATTTTGCCAAGAATATGCGCAGTGCGTATCGGGCGACACTTTCCGGGGATAAAGGCAGTTTCAATATTGGTATCCGCCTTGTACGCAGTGCCGCAGGCAGCACCACCGTATTGTTAGCATGGGAACGGAACATACGGAAAGCATCAATGGGAAGGTTCTGATCGCCTACTTCTCATGGGGCGGCAACACAGCAGGCATTGCGGAGGAAATACAGGTTCAGACAGACGCAGATCTGTTTGAAATTACACTGGTTAATCCCTATTCCACAGATTACAACACTGTGCTGGATGAGGCTCAGCGGGATCAGAACGAGCAGGTGCGTCTGGAACCGGCAACTCATGTAGAAAATATGGATGAGCAGGATAACATTCTTCCCGGTTCCACCAATTGGTGGGTTTCCATTCCCATGCCGACTGCATCCTTTCTGGAAGAATATGATTTTTCAGGCAAGACCATCATTCCCTTTTGTTCCCATGGCGAAGGACGCTTCGGGCAAAGCTTGACGGCAATCGCAAAACTGGCGCCCGATGCCACAATGGGAGAAGCACTGGCGGTACATTACTCCGGCGGTAGCAGTCTGTCTGATGATGCAACGGAGTGGCTGGTGAATAACGGAATCTTAGAATAAAGAAAAAGCGGAGGGATAAGAGATGGAGCAGGAGGCAAGTCTATTTTCAAATCAGAAATTGAAGGTCATGATCGTACCGTTGTTTTTGGAGCAGCTTTTGATGGCGCTAGTGGGAATTGCGGATGTCTTTGTGGTTGGTTTTGTGGGGGAAGCGGCGGTATCCGGTGTGTCCCTGGTGAACTCCTTTAATACCATTTTTCTCAATCTGTTCGTGGCACTGGCCTCCGGCGGTGCGGTGGTGATCAGCCAGTATATCGGCAGGCAGGAAAGAAACCGGGCGGGAGAGGCTGCGACGCAGCTTTTGACCGCCTCGGTTCTGTTCTCTATCGTCATTTCCATAGTTGTCCTGCTTACTAACGCCTCGCTGATGCGGCTGATGTTCGGACGCGTTGAGGACGATGTGATGGATGCCTGCGTGACCTATCTTCGGATTTCTGCTTATTCCTATCCGGCGCTTGCCATTTACAATGCGGGAGCTGCTCTCTATCGGAGCTTTGGCAAAACAAGTACCACCATGTATTTGTCGATTACCGCCAATGTGATCAATGTAATTGGAAACTGTATAGGGGTATTTCTTCTTCGTGCAGGTGTTGCAGGCGTGGCATGGCCGTCCTTGATTTCCAGAGCTTTCTCTGCTGCCGTCATCACGATTTTGTGCTTTTCCAGAAAAAATCCGGTGCGCTACATAAAAGAATGGCTTTTTCGGCTGGACGGTGAGCTTCAAAAGAGAATCCTTCGGATTGCGGTTCCCAATGGTGTGGAAAGTGGTATTTTTCAGCTTGTAAAGGTCGCTCTGTCCAGTGTGGTGGCGCTGTTCGGGACTTATCAGATTGCGGCAAACGGCGTGGCCCAAAGTATTTGGAGTATGGCTTCCTTGGTCAGTGTTGCCATGGGACCGGTTTTCATTACAGTCATCGGTCAGTGCATGGGTGCTGGTGCGATAGAGCAGGCAGAGTTATATTTTAAGAAGTTGATGAAGATTACGCTGGTATTTGCGATAATCTGGAATGTTCTGATCTTTGCAGCTACACCGGTTCTGCTGTCTTTCTATGCCCTGGCAGAAGAAACAAAACGGCTCACCATCCTGCTGGTCTTGATTCATAACATTTTTAGTGCAATCGCTTTTCCCTTTGCTGATCCATTGGGGAAGGGGCTGCGGGCAGCAGGAGATGTCCGGTTTACAACGGCGGTTTCCTTGTTTACCACCATCGGTGTACGGCTGGTATTTTCTGTACTCTTTGGGATTACGCTGAATATGGGTGTAATGGGAATCGTCTGGGCCATGTGTCTGGACTGGTCGATTCGGGGAATCATCTTTATCCTGCGGCAGCAGTCCGGGAAATGGAAAGCATTTCAAGTGATATAGCCAAATTTATGTTGGAAAAAGCAAATAATTTGTGAAGGACATAGTATGAAACAAATGGAATACGAGGAAACTGTCCGCTATGCTCTGCGGACGGACTACATTGACTTTGGATTTATCCAGAGCTGGAGATCAGCTGGCACGCAGCCATTATGAGAAACTGGAAAGGAAAGCTTCCGACTGTATAAAGCGGGACCGCTGCAATCATCGGTGTCTGTTCCGGGTGGATCAGGTCTCCCGGATGGAGTCTATTGCCACATATTTTGGGGAACGGTAAAGAGATATTATAAGAAAATGGAAAATAATCGCGCCGTTTGTATTTATACACTAATAGAAGTGCTGCGTCTGGCAGTCATTTGTTTATATGCCATAAATCGAAAGCATTCAGAAGATATCAACCAAAACGAGGCAACAAAAGAGTTTTTTGCTATGGATACCTGCATTACCATGACCGCTTATGGTGTAAACGCAGAAGATGCATTAACCGAAGCGGCAGATAAGCTGTCAGTTTTGGAGCAGATATGGTCGGTAACAGACTCCGGCAGTGATATTTATGCCATCAACCATGGCAGCGGACAGCCTGTAAGTGTAAGTGAGGAAACCGCATTTTTTCAAACATGTAAGGTCCTTGATCCATTTCACATTCTTTTCAAAGTTTTTTATAAAAACCTCTTGACCGGTTGTTACAACCGGAGAATAAAATCGATAGTAGCAATCGGGAATGATAAGTGGATTATAGTACAAGTCGAATAAGGACACAAGGAGAAACAGAAAGGAGACATCCATGATATTTTATTTTACCGGCACAGGCAACAGCCTGTATATTGTCAGACAGATAGAAGAAACACTATCTTGGACCGCAGGTGACAACCGATGAAAATACCCGTTTCGAGGCAGGACTGAATAAGCAGGTTGAATTATTTGGAGCTGATATTGCAAAACGGCAGACCAAAGGCCCTGTCCTCCGCAGGAATATCAACCGATGGCTGGCGGACAACTGTTTTGGCGATTACTATACCCGGAATGGCCTGAATGACCAGGAGCGTGAACTGATTACTTTCTGTTTCATTCTTGTACAGGGCGGCTGTGAGAACCAGCTGCGAGGGCATACAGCGGGAAACTTCGGCGTGGGCAATGACAAAGAAAAGCTGTACAGCGCTGTGGAGCAGTGTATGCCTTATATCGGCTATCCCCGCAGCCTGAATGCGATGAATATCATAGATGAAGTATCAAGAAAAATAGAAAATCAATAAGGAGGCAGTTACAATGAACAAATTTACATTTTCCTATCCCACGAAGGTATATTTTGGAGAAGGGAGTGCAGCCCAGGCTTTCCATGCGGAGCTTGGCAGGGTTGGCGAAACCGTGATGCTGGCTTATGGCGGCGGTTCTATCAAAAAGAATGGTATTTACGATGAAGTCAAAGAACTTCTTCAACAGCAGGGCAAACAGGTGATAGACTTTTCCGGTATTATGCCGAATCCGACTTATGCAAAAGTACAGGAGGGCGTGATAACGGTTCGTGAACAACATGTGGATTTCATTTTAGCGGTAGGCGGCGGCAGTGTGATCGACTGCTGTAAGGTAATTTCGGCGCAGGCTGTGTTGCGTGAAGACATCTGGGATATGGAGTACGGAAAAGGGCAGTTCCCCACAGCGGGGATTCCAATGGGCGCAGTGGTTACTGCTTCCGGCACCGGTGCGGAAATGAATGGGGGTGCAGTAATCACTTATGAGGAGAAGAAATGGAAAGGACCGATTTTCGGAACCGCCGCTTCCTTTGCCGTTCTTGATCCGGCTTACACCATGTCGGTGCCGCGCATGCAGGTGCTTTCCGGCGCTTTTGATACACTGAGCCATGCCATGGAGACTTATCTGGGAAATTCGGATCAGGACAATGTATCCGATGATGTGGCGCTGGCGATCATGCGCAACACAGTTGTCAATATGCGCCGCCTGCTCGTTGATATCAATGATTGTCAGGCAAGAAGCAACCTGATGTGGGATTCTGCCATGGCGGAAAACGGGATTTTGAAATGCGGCCGTCTGACGGATTTTCAGGTTCATCAGATTGAACATCAGCTGGGAGCCTATACGGACTGCAACCACGGACAGGGGTTGGCAGTGATTCATCCTGCTTATTACCGTCATATTCTAAAGGATGCACCGGAGAAATTTACAAGGCTTGCCAGGGTTGTATTTGGTGTGGATACGGCAGAGGCGGGTATAGAGGCTCTGGAAAACCTGATCAGAGAGTGCGGGCTGCCGACGAAAATGGGTCAGCTGAAATCCATGGTAGAGATCACGCCCGAAGTGTTGCGTCAGGTGGCTGATACCTGCAATATTATAAAATCGGGTCCCCGTGAGCTTGGCAAAGACGAGATTTATGAGATTATGATGGAATGTATGTAAGCAGGAGGGTTGACAGATGAAGAAAAAAGGTGGATTGATTGCATTGGTTGTTATTGTACTTATTGTTGTACTGTTGTTTGCCGCTTATCAGTGGTTTCGTTTCCCGGCAACATTTAGGGATCTGTCAGATGAATCATTGAGCGCAGAGCAGGTCAATGAACTAAAAGAGGAAATGAAGGCAAAAGAAGATAAAAAAGTTTTAGTGGCGTATTTTTCGTATTCAGGTACGACAAAAGGCGTTGCGGAAGTCTTAAGCAGTGAGATTGGAGCAGATTTATTTGAAGTTGCACCAAAGGAGGATTACTCCAGCCTGTATCTGCAGTCAAACATGGAGATCAGAGGAGGGAAAAGACCGGAACTTTCTTCTTCGGTTGAAAACATAGAGGAATATGACATTATCTTTATCGGGTATCCGGTCTGGTTTCATGCGGCGCCGGCTCCGATCAACAGCTTTCTGGAAAGTTATGACCTGACAGGCAAACTGATTATTCCTTTCTGTACCAGCGGCGGCAGTGATATTGATGAAACTATGCCGACCTTCCTTGATTCATGTGAGGGTCTGGCTGTCTACGGAGAGCGCCGTATCAGCGGAAGTTCTCAGATTGGCAGATGGCTTACGGAGCTGGATTTGAATTTTAGTAATGATAATTAAGTTGTAAAAAGTGAGAGGAAAGAAGAATGGGACAGAAACTGGTATAAAAATATTCCCAAAGGAAAGTATTCCGGTTTTCGGAACATGATACGCGCTTTATTGCAATCAATGGCAACTTTTGATACTATGCAAGAACGTATTAAAATGGAACAGCCTGCGACTTGGGCAAATTCCAATAATATTTTTCGGGGATTGCTAATCTGATGTACTTATCCGAACAGGAGTGGAATGGCGAAAGAGCTTCTTATCAGAAAGAGGCGGACGGATGCCAGAAAAGGATATCTCAGTTAGACGCAATTCTGAAAAAAACTTTATGAAGATCGAGTGTTCGGAATAATCTCTGACGAGCGTTACCTGGCAATGTCTGCTGACTATGAAGCGGAGTCAAAGAAAATGAAAGATGGGTATTATGAGCTTCAAAGTATGCTTGATACTTTTACGAAGCAGAACCAAGATGTAAAGAAATTTGCGACTTTGCGATAAGCATTATTTTTGCTTTTTTTCACGAATATGATTATAACCACTTGACAAGAATCCATATTTTTTCTATTATAAATATAGTTCACATTGTGAACTATATTTTCTTGAAAGAGAGTTTTTGGCAAATTTATTTGCGGCAATAGGAATTTCACAGGAGAAGATAATACTATTATGGAAGATTTTGACTGGATGGACATGATGGAAAAGATGCAAGAAATCCGGCTTTTTTCAAGCCTTCATATAAGAGGAAAAAGAGAAGGTGCTACATCTCCTCAGGAGGTGGATATACTGTCCCGGATGATACTATCTGATGTGCCGTTGACCCCTTTAGATCTGGCTGTACTGACAGGCTTGAAAAAATCAGCAGTAAGCCGTATAATCGAAAGTCTGGAAAAGAAAGAATTTCTTTTTAAGCAATACAATGAAAGGGATAAACGCAGTTATACGCTTCATACCACAGAAAAAGGTAATCAGGAGTTGGAACAGGCATACCATCATTACTTGGAGCCTATTTATAGACTTCGCCGGACCATTGGGGAAGAACGCTTTAAATCCTTAACCACACAAATCAAAGAAGCAAATGACATGTTACAAAGCAAGGAGGCAGACAAATGACTTTTTATCAGGAACTTCAATTAAGTCAGGCTGGTTCTAAATCTTATATCGCCAGTCTTCAGAACCCCAAAGACAAGTTAAAGCATACTGGGATTTACTTATTTAAAATTCTTTTAAATATAGCTTTTTGTACAGTATTCATTGCTTTATTCTGCATATTATTCGGCACTGAGAATAGTGTTGCAGGGCTTGCAGTGCTTCTCAGTATTATGGTATTCCGATGTGCGGACCTTGGAATCCGTGCATCCCATGGTGTATGCAATATTTTGCTTGTGTTTGGAATATTGGCGGTGGGACCTAAAATATCTAATATACTTCCTGCAGGGTGGGCCTTCTGTACGAATGTTATCTTTATTATGATTTTAATGTTACTTGGATGTCATAATGTAATTATGTACAATCATTCTACCTTGGTACTTGCTTATCTTTTACTCCACGGCTATGATGTTTATGGTGAAGTGTATAACAAACGACTGGCTGGGCTCTTTATTGGTGCAGTTATTACAGCGGCTGTCTTTTACCGTAATCATAGAAAGAAAACCTATAAACGTACTTTTAAAAGTCTTTTTCAGGAATTTGATTTGTCCTCCGCACGTACCAGATGGCAGCTACGTCTTGCTTTTACCATTTCCAGTGTACTGCTGATTTCCTCTCTGCTGGATATTCCCAAAGCCATGTGGATGGGAATTGCTGCAATGTCTGTATGTGTACCTTTCCGTAAAGACATTGAATATCGTATAAAATACCGTGCCCCGGGAAATATTTTAGGAAGTATTATTTTCTTAGCTGCTTATTTGCTTTTACCAGAAGGCTCGGTTTCTTATATGGGGATACTTGGTGGAATTGGTACAGGGCTTTCCGCCAGCTATGGATGGCAGACAGTTTTCAATGCCTTTAGTTCTCTTGCTATTGCAGTACCCATCTTCGGTCTGCCATATGCGATTTTACTTAGGATTTTTAATAATGTATTTGGTTCTGCTTATGCATGGCTGTTTGACAGGATATTTGAACCAGCTCTTTCTGCTTTAACTAATATACTAATTTTTTTTAAAGGCAAATTGAAAACAATATAAATGTAATGGAATAAAGAAATCAAAATATATATGAATTGAAATATGTATCAGGATGGGCTTAAATATTAAAAATTGCCAGAAGCTATTGTTTCTGGTAATTTAATATGCTATCCTTGCAAGAATATATCTGCGTATCCTTTAAACAGTTTGGATACAGTCGCAGCAAATTAAAATCTCTATGGAAAGTAAACGGATCTGACAGCGTGCTGTGAAATAGGGCACGTTTTTTTTGCATATCTTTCAATTTGCTGCGTCAAGGAAAAATGGGTCTGCAGTTTTTCATGTAAAAGATTTGGGCAGAATGATAGATGTGATATTTAGAAAAACCTCAGTTCTTTATGTAAAAAGAGTTATTGGCTCAAACTACCGATTTGGAAGATGGATTTATTATAACTATTTGAAAGAATAAAATTTATGATACACGACATATGGAGATTGGAATGTGAGACCGAAAAATACGATTTTGAAAAATATACTGATTATTGATGATGATGTACCCATCGGAAATGTGATTGAAGAAATGCTTATAAAAGAAGGGTATGGGGTTTCGCGCGCTTATTCGGGGACGGAAGCATTGTTTGTTCTCTCTGAGGAAAAACCGGACCTTGTGCTGCTTGATCTGATGTTGCCGGGATTAAATGGAGAAGATATACTTCCCAGGATAAAAGGGATCCCTGTCATTGTAATAAGTGCCAAAGTCGATATAGACAATAAAGTGAATTTGCTGCTTGGCGGCGCTGCAGATTATATAACGAAGCCTTTCCATACAAAGGAGCTTTTAGCCCGAATTGCTGTGCAGCTTCGTAATGCTGCAAACTCTGGAATGAACGCTGTACTAACATTTGAGAAGATAAGTCTTGATACAGACAGGCATACGGTTACCATAGATAAGAACGAGATAAAATTGACAAGAACAGAGTATGCCATCCTTAAATTGCTTATGCAAAATCCAACACAGGTCATTACAAAATCATTGATGCTGGAACGTATCAGCGAGGATACTCCTGATTGTACAGAAAGTTCATTAAAGATGCACATAAGCAACCTGCGGAAAAAACTTCGTGAAGGAAGCGATAAGGATTATATTGAAGCCGTTTGGGGAATTGGTTTCAAATTAAGGACAGAATAAATCTTTACGATTTCTTTACCGTTTTCTTTACCGTTTCCTTTACGGTTTCCAGATAGAATGTCAGCATCAAACAAAGGAGGTTGGATTTATGGATGCTGTTCTGAAAACGAACGCTTTGAGCAAAAGTTACAAAGATTTCAAAGCGTTAAACGGGCTATCTATGAATGTTCCCAAGGGAGCAATTTACGGTTTCGTTGGAAAAAATGGTGCTGGTAAGACTACGCTGATCCGGCTGATTTGCGGGCTGCAGGAGCCTACATCTGGTGAGTATACGCTATACGGCAGAAAAAACACGGATAAGGAGATTGTAAAATCACGCAGAAGAGTGGGTGCTGTTGTAGAAACTCCGTCGATCTATCTTGATATGACAGCAGAGGATAACCTGAAACAACAATATCGTATTCTTGGGCTTCCGTCTTTTGACGGACTTCATGACATTCTGGAATTGACAGGGATTGCCCAGACAGGAAAAAAGAAAGCTAAAAATTTTTCTCTTGGTATGCGTCAGCGATTGGGGATTGCCATAGCACTTGTTGGAGATCCTGATTTCCTGGTGTTAGACGAGCCTGTAAACGGTCTTGACCCGCAAGGGATCATCGAAATACGGGAACTGATTTTGAAACTTAACAGAGAGCATCAGATCACAGTTTTGATTTCAAGCCATATTCTTGATGAGTTATCGAAACTGGCAACACATTACGGCTTTATTGATCATGGGTGCATGATAAAGGAGATAAGTGCAGCCGAATTAGAGGCGGTTTGCAGGAAATGTGTTCGCATGGAAGTGAGCAATACAAAGGCGCTCGCCCGTGTGCTTGATGGAATGGGCATTGATTATAAAATTTTAACGGATAAAACTGCCGATGTATATGCAAGAATTCATATCTCTCAGTTGATTGCGGTATTGGCTGAAGAAAATTGTGAGGTGATTTCAATGCAGGAGCGGGATGAAAGTCTGGAAAGCTACTATGTTAGCCTTGTGGGAGGTGACAGGAATGCGTAGATTGTTAGCAGCTAATTTTTCCCGTCTTTGGAAGGATAAAACCTTTTGGCTTTGTATGGGAACCATGTTGGTTTATTCAATTGTCTATATGCTGAATGGGTGCAGACAGGCGACTATTCGTTTGCCGGAGTATCACTACAGTATTGATGAATATTATTTTCATTTTGCAATAGTAATCGGTGCGTTTTGTGCGTTGTTTAGCAGCATGTTTTTGGGTACTGATTATAGTGACGGCACAATTCGAAATAAAATCGTGGTCGGTCACACAAGGACAAGCATTTATATGGCTGATTTTATTCTTATCTTCTCGGCTACACTGCTGCTGATGTTGGTGTGGATGATCGGAGCTTTGGTTGGGATTCCGGCTTTAGGCGTGTGGGAAATCGGCAGTATTCGTTTACTTGTGTACCTGCTGATTGCCGTTATGTTTGCAGCAGCATTTTCGGGAATATTTACCTTTGTCAGTATGGTGTCTGCGAATAAAGCTCTAACCGTTGCTGTTTCCATATTTCTGTTTCTGGGTCTGCTTGTTTTGGCAAGTATGGTATATAATGATCTTGGTCAGCCAGAGATGGTAAGCGGTGTGGAAATTACTGCGAACGGAATGGAGATGGGTGAGCCGGCGCCCAACCCGAATTATGTCAGTGGTAAGATGAGAATACTCTATGAATTTATTCTTGATTTTTTACCTACGGGTCAGGGAGTGCAGATGTGGCAGTTGGAAATAAGCAATCCCATTCGTATGCTGCTCTCATCTGTTTTTATTACTGCCGCGACAACATTAGGCGGAATATTTGTTTTCAAAAGAAAGAATTTGAAGTAGGGGGTCTGCTATGGAACTATGGTTATGGGCTATCATCATTATTCTGGCTATGATTATAATGGCGCTTCTTGTGAAAATTCGAATTTTACAAAAAGCGGCAGAGGAAATTGAAAATGCCTTTGCAGATAGGCTCATAACCGATACCAATACACTGATTGATATTTCTTCCCGGGACAAATATATGCGTAATTTGGCAAATGCCGTAAATGTACAGCTTCGTAAACTTCGTACGGAACGGCATCGTTTTCAGCAGGGAGATACAGAACTGAAAAATGCTGTTACCAATATCTCACACGATTTGCGGACACCATTGACTGCTATCTGCGGGTACTTGGATTTACTGGAACAAGAGGAAACATCGGAAGCGGTGGAACGGTATATTGAGGTAATCAGAAATCGGGCCGAGATATTGACACAGTTAACGGAGGAGCTTTTTCGATATTCGGTTATCCTTTCAAGCGAAACGAATATGGTCAGAGAACCGATTGCAATCAATGGCGTACTGGAAGAAAGTATAGCGGCATTTTATACTGCGCTTAATGAACGCAACATTACTCCCAATATTCAAATACCCGAAAATAAAGTAATCCGAAACCTTGACCGTTCTGCCTTATCTCGTGTGTTTTCCAACCTTTTGAACAATGCCATGAAGTATAGTGACGGGGATTTGGACATTACCCTATCCGAAGAAGGGGAAATCATTTTTACAAACACAGCGTCTGGCTTGAATGAGGTACAGATTGGAAAGTTATTTGATCGATTTTACACAGTGGAAGCCGCCAGAAAATCCACAGGTCTGGGCTTGGGGATTGCCAGAACGCTGATTGAACAGATGAATGGAACGATATCGGCCAGCTATAAAAATAATAGACTGAGTATCTGTATTTTTTTATAGTTTTTATCTGTTTATCTTCTTGACTTTGACGCTGCGTAAAGGAGTATGCTTGATTTATCAGAGAAGGTAAAGCATATGGAATATAGTATTCGTTCATTAGCAGAGGTGGCCGGGGTGCGTGCACGCACTCTGGGGTATTATGATGAAATTAAATTTTTGAAATTTTTGTATGTCAATGAAGCCGGATATGGCTATTATGGGGATAAGGAACTGGCAATCATAAAGAGTTACTGGAAAAGGCAATACAGTATTGAGTCGACAGGCTGTAAAATTGGGATTGACTGAATAGGATAAGCCATGAGTGGAGCATCGTAAGTAAGCAATAAATATACGATGCTCCGCCCATGGCTTTTACAGTATCATAGGGGGCAAAATACCTTTTGCCCCCAACATCATATATATTGTTTTGAGTTTGCGATTACACATTATTATTGATAGTTGACAAAAAGTTTATTAATAGTATAATTTTTCTCAGAGCAGAAGTTTAGTAAAAAATGATTTTTAGTTTAGAAATTAAATGATACCAGGGTCAAAAGGTTATGCTTTTCATGCTTGCATGAAAAAGCATGACTTTGGGACCCGTAAAACATGAGAAAGTAGCCCGAACAGGGCGGATTTCGAATGTTTTTAGGATTGCGGGAGCATGAAATGCGGA
>UQAW01000072.1 GCA_900539175.1 uncultured Lachnospiraceae bacterium | reverse complement strand
GGCTTGCCCGTCCAATATCCATGTCCCTGCGCGTGCAAGCACGCTCCGGGTCATGGCTGCTGTACGGGACTTTCATAGTAAATATACCGTATTTTCAAAAAATTAGCAATGCATTTATTCCTTTTGGCAGTACTTTTCTGCTGAAATTCTAAAAGGCTGCCGCAAAAATTGCGGCAGCCCCTTAGCCCATACTTCTCTATTTTAGTTTGTGATTGTAAGTTCTGTCTCTTTATCAAACAGATGAACTTTTTCCATATCCAGAGCAAATTTAACTCTGTCACCGGTTCTTGCGGTTGTACGAGGATCAACACGTGCTGTCATCGAGAATCCCTCAACATCAAAGTACAGGAATACTTCCGCACCTAACAACTCATATACGTTGATTGTAGCTTCTACAACACTGTCTTTGGATGTCTCGATCATCATCTGAGAATCGCTTACGTTCTCCGGACGAATACCCATAACAACAGTCTTTCCATCATATCCGCCGTCAATTACCGCTTTTGCTTTGGATGCCGGCAGTTTCAGTGTATATTTACCAACAGTTAATGTAACATCATTTCCTTTTACCTTAACCTGCGCATCTACGAAATTCATCTGGGGAGATCCGATGAATCCTGCTACAAACAGATTTCCTGGTGCATTGTAAAGGTTCTGAGGTGTATCAACCTGCTGAACAACACCGTCCTTCATAACAACGATTCTGGTACCAAGAGTCATAGCCTCTGTCTGGTCATGTGTTACATAGATGATTGTTGCACCCAGTCTCTCATGCAGTTTGGAAATTTCGGTACGCATCTGTACACGAAGTTTTGCATCCAGATTTGACAGCGGCTCATCCATCAAGAATACTTTAGGATCACGCACGATAGCACGTCCCATAGCAACACGCTGTCTCTGTCCACCGGAAAGAGCTTTCGGTTTACGATCCAACAGTTTTTCCAGATCCAGAATCTTAGCAGCTTCTCTTACCTGCTTGTCAATCTGATCTTTCGGCACTTTTCTCAGTTTCAGACCAAATGCCATGTTATCATATACGGTCATATGAGGATACAGAGCGTAGTTCTGGAATACCATTGCGATATCTCTGTCCTTTGGCTCAACATCGTTCATAACTTTATCACCGATCTTCAGTGTACCATCGGAAATCTCCTCCAGTCCTGCAACCATACGAAGAGTGGTGGATTTACCGCATCCTGAAGGTCCTACAAAGATGATAAATTCTTTATCTTCAATTTCAAGGTTGAAATCTTTTACTGCTTCAAATCCGTTCGGATATCTCTTATAAATATGCTGCAATGATAAACTTGCCATTTTAAATTCCTCCTAAAATTATCAGCCGGGCTGCTCTTGCCCTCTCTTTTGCTTCTGGTATTAGTATACCGAAAGACCCAAATTTACACCATGCCATTATTTCACAAATTTTGCTGAAACCCTTTGTCAATTCTGATTATCCTGTCTTTGCCCCAATATCCATTCCGACAGATTCAACAAACAAAATAAAATTTCGTATGCAGATTGACGAAACGGCAGTTTATGCTTAATTCATTTGCTTTTTCCCGCAAAATTCGTTATACTTTTTAATAATGATGATACAAGCATGACCTTTGGGATGCGCAAAACATGAGAAAGTAGCCCGAATAGGGCGGATTTCGAATGTTTTAGGATTTCGGGAGCACAAAGCGAGGAGAAATCCGTGTATCATAAGCGTCAAAATACTTTTTGGCGCTTTCATCTTAATGATAAAAAGAAAAGAGGCAGGAATTTTATGAGTTTTGGCGGTATTTTTAACATGGACAGCAAATTTTCCCAGATTATGAGCAGGCTGTTCGATTTAATGATCCTTAATTTTATCTTTATTATAATGTGTATTCCGGTTGTAACCATCGGAACTAATCTTACAGCCATGCACTATGTCACCATTAAGATGGCAAGGAATGAAGAATCCTATACTTTCCGGAGTTACTGGAAATCTTTCAAAGAAAACTTTAAACAATCGACCATCATCTGGCTGATTCTTCTGGTGATCGGACTTTTTCTGGGCCTTGATATATACCTTTCCACTCATATGATGACCGGAGTAATTGCTAATATCAAGTATATTTTCTACTGTATGTTTCTGGTGTATCTCTTCGTGCTGCTGTATGTTTTTCCCACGCAGGCAAGATTTTATAATACAATCAAACATACACTACTTAACTCATTACTATTCTCCATCCGCCATCTTCCGTACACCATTCTTATGATGGCAGTTATCATTGGTCCCTTTCTGCTATGCACAACTGTATCGGCTACCGTTTTTTCTTTTTATATTTTATTTATTGTTCTGTTTGGATTTTCAGCTACGGCTTATATAAATTCCATCTTTTTAAATAAGATTTTCAAGAATTACATGCCGCCGGAAGATGACGAGCAGACAGAAGATGCTGTCATCGCACATATGGATGCACTGGAAGAAGAACCGACTGCTGAAAACAAAAGCTTTTCTGATGATCCTGAAAAATAAAAGTCAGCCGCGCTTTCCCGGATAACACCGGACCAGCGCGGCTGATTTCTATTTTTCCTGTGTTCCTGCTTCCATTTCAGGTTTCGGTTTCGGAATTTCCCATACCTCACTAAAAGTCAGTGTTACTTTAAACAGATCCCCATCCAGATAGATATCGAATGTACCATGCTGAAGCCTTGTCAGATTCTGTGCTATGGAAAGCCCCAGTCCGCTCCCTTCCGTGCTTCGTGACACATCCCCGCGTATAAACCGCTCTGTCAACTCTTCTGCTTCAATGTTCAGTGGATTCTCCGATATATTCTTCATCGTAAAGATTACTCTTCCATCTTTTTTTCCCGTCTCCACATATACACGTGTTCCGGGCATGGCGTATTTTGCCGCATTTCCGTAAAGATTTTCCAATACACGCCAGATTCTTCGTCCATCCGCGGAAATTCTGAGTGACTCCTTCGGCATCTTCATCACCACACTCAGATTTCGGTTACTGAATCTTTCATCGAATTCACCATTCATCTGCTGCACCAGTTCATTGAGGTTCAGCGTAACAAATTCCAGCTTCACATTACCGGAGCTTACCTTGGATGCTTCCACCAGATCTTCCGTCAATTGTTTCAGACGCTGGGATTTGGAATCCAATATCTCAATATATCCCTTAATCCTGGGATCCTGTATGTTTTCCCTTTTTAAAAGATCTACATAATTGATGATAGAAGTCAGCGGGGTCTTGATATCATGCGATACATTTGTGATCAAATCTGCTTTCAGACGTTCACTCTTCATCCGCTCCTTTACCGCTGCCTGCAATCCGTCACCTACACGGTTGACCGTCTCTGCCAGTTCCAGATTATCACCAATCAGATTTGTTGTATCTACTTTATAGTCCAGATCACCGGCGCCGATCTGCTGAAGTCCCTCTATGACAATCTGCCTTCCGGATGCTTCACGAATCATATACAGTAAGACCAATCCGTCAACAATCAGACACAGAACCGTTCCAACGCCGCCCAATAAAATCAGATGCATCAGAACGAATCCTCCAAAGAGCAGAATCAATCTCGTAGAAGTATTTCTGGCTGCATATACCCCCTTACAGATAGAGAGAATGCTGCGGACCAAACTGCTGCTCCAAAGATTTTTTCCCTTAATTCTGCGCACAATACTATAATAGAATATAAGACAAATACCATAACATGCCGCAGCCAATATAGACTCCAACACCAGAATCCACACTGCAGCCTCATAATTAATGCAGGCAGCAAACCCCCAGAACGCTAAGGCAATCACTGCACTGCAGCAGATAAGTATCAGCGCTCCTTCAACCTCCGTCGGCATGCGATCCATGGCACATAACTGTATTTTCCTGTCACAGGCATTATGCCCGCTTTGTATCGTACCGAGCACAACCAGAATCAGCCACAAAATCAGAGAACCAATTGCCAGGCCCAGAAGTACATTTATCCACGGAACATATTTATCATAACTCCTTGCAGCCCGATAAATACTGTCATTATTCGGGAGCTCTGTATCGAGTCCAAGAAATACCGTCTCATCCTTGTCAATCATAACATGGTCACTGTAGATACTTTTCAGATGACGACCTGCAGCCGTATCTTTCCCAGTCTGTTCCATCTCTGTGATAATCCCATTTTTCCGCTGATACCACATGGAAAGCTCAAAATCGCTGTTTTTCCGGTCGAATGTTTCAGGATTATTTCTCCACTCATTGATATTGGTATATATATTACCGTATCCGTCTTTGATATAGAATCGGATATTGCTGTTTACATAGATATTTTCCAATAGCTCTGAAGTACTGTAATTATACTTACAGATACTTACCGCTTCCGCTAACGCCTGGTATAATTCCTGCAAAGATACCTCATTTTTATTTTTGGCAGCGTATTCAGCCAATGTACTGTCCGATACCGTCTTTTCTCCCTGAGATTCTATCTTCTTTCCCTGATCAAATAAAAACAGAAATGCATCAGAACAGGTGGTCACACTTTCTCCTGACAGTTCCTGAATTTGTTTTGCAAGTTCAATCTCTGAATCTGTAAGACGGAAAGGCTCTGCATACTCTTCCGCTTCTTCTTCCGAATCACGTACCACACCATATTTAACAGATGTCTCCGAACGCTCTGCAGCTGTACCATCTGTTCTCAACGCAGCCGCTACCGCTGCCTCCACCTCCTGCCTTGCATAGTCGGTTCCCTCATCATCCAGATACTCTTTGCTCAGGCGGCTATAGTAATAGCCATCATATCCGCTGTATCCCTCTGTTCCAAAGTCCGTCTGCTCATATCGATCATAGAGATCAGATAATTCGTACGCACCATCATCATTATACAACAACTGAAGCTGCCTTAATGTATAAGCGGTATCCGGATTCACCTCGTATTCATCAAGTATTGCCGTAGACTCCCTCAATGCTTCCAGATTTGTGATATCAATTTGCAGTTCCTCATTCAACACTCCGTCTTTTTCAAATCTTCTTGCTTCACGAAGTCTACCGGAAACATCTGCCATATATCCAAACATCTGACTGGCGCAATCTGCTGTATCAGTATATTTTTTACTGCTTCCTATATCCTCCAGGGATACTCCGATGTTCGCAAGAATCATCAGAATTCCCAGTGAAAGTACCATGAGAAAGATGCAGATCATCTGACCTGCAGTAACCGCACATTTAGCGGGAATCCCAAAAAAGGCCTTTTTCTCCCCAACGCTGAATGTTTTTTCTTCTTCCATAAACAACTCCTCTCTGTACGCAATCGCCGCTGTTATGCAAAACTTACATTTTCTCTATTTTATAACCGATTCCCCAAACCACTTTCAGGTATCTCGGCTCCTTTGGATTAATTTCTATTTTCTCGCGGATATGACGGATATGCACCGCCACCGTATTATCTGCTCCGATCGCATCTTCATTCCAGATTCTCTCATAGATCTGTTCAATCGAAAATACTTTTCCCGGATTCTTTACAAGTAGAAGCAAAATATTATATTCAATCGGCGTCAGTTTCACAGGCTCCCCTTCAACGCTGACCTCTTTCAAATCATCATTGATCATAAGTCCGCCCACCTGATAGATATTTTCCCCTTCCTCCGCCGCTATATTGCCAAGCTGTGTATAACGCCGCAGCTGAGATTTCACTCTGGCTACCAGTTCCAACGGATTGAATGGTTTCGTCATATAATCATCAGCACCAATATTCAATCCCAGAATCTTATCCACATCTTCCGATTTTGCAGACAATATAATAATCGGTATGGCGCTCTTCTCGCGAATCTTCAGTGTAGCACGGATTCCGTCCAGCTTGGGCATCATCACGTCAATCACTAAAAGCTGAATATCCTCCTTCTCCATAATCTGTAACGCCTGTATTCCATCATAGGCCTTCAGGACATGGTATCCCTCCTGACTTAAATAGATCTCTATTGCCTCTACAATTTCCTTGTCATCATCACATACCAGTATGTTCATCATTGATTCCTCACCTCATTTTATTCCTTCCGCGCGCACGGATTGTTTTTACGCAGTGCCGTCATTTTTCTGTATTTTGGCACCCCGTATAGTATAACGTAAAACCACATACTTTACCAGAGTTTCAGACGGAGCTCTTTCGGTCCTCTCTGATGGTTCAAGATTATCAGAGAAATCTTTAGTTTGCGCTAAGAAAACTCTTAAGATTTCTTAAAATTCCTATCCTGCCGTAACAAATGAACATGAGATGCCTGCCCTGTTCCGCCACTTTACTTTCCTATAGGGATCTGATACACTTAGAACTGCTCATAGCACAAATATTTCCTGCATCTCTGGAGCATATCTGTCATTTCACAAAAGGAAAGGAAAATTGAGAGATCCTCTCACTGACAACACATGACGAAAGAAGACATTCGAAAAATTAAAGGATTGGCAATCATTTTAATGTTTTATCTTCATTTGTTTGGCTGCGGCAGTTTTTTAACACTGGATTCCAATCATTATGTGGCAGTATTTAAAGATTATGATTTTGCAATTGCCGCCAGTGGAAAAATATGTATTGCTCTTTTCTTATTCTGCTCCGGTTACGGATTATATAGAAGTTACATTGGAAAAACTGATATATCTGAGTCTGGAAATATAAAACGTATTGTAAAGTTCTGTATCTCATATTGGAGTGTTATGCTCTTTATCGCAATGCCTTATCTGCAAATATCCGGCAGACTCAATATGGATTATTTCTTTATAAATCTATTTGCTTTGCTGCATAATGATGAAATGCTGTATGTCAGCTTTAGCTGGTATATAAAACTGCATTTGGGATTACTGATCTTTCTTCCCCTTATGCGATACCTGAATAAGAACATAACCAATGTCTTATCTCAAATTGCATTGTATATCCTGCTGCCATTTTTGATTCTCCTACTATTCGGCAATTTAATTTCCGAAAAGTACTATAAAGGGCTATGGAAGTTCCTGGTCAGCTCCTGTATTATGGTCTGCTCTTATCTCCCATTATTTTCGACCGGACTATTCTTTGCCAAATACAAGGTGTATGAAAAAATAAGCGACAGACTAAAAATCCCAAGAATAGTCAAATTATTTTTTTCCCTTGCCTGCATTATCATACTATTATTATTAAGGAATAAATTCCATTTGTTTGAGGAAACAATAACAGAAGCAATCTATGCATCTAAAATACCAGATGTAATTTATGCACCACTACTTGTAATCTTCTGGCTTGTATTCCTTGATGCATTGGGCAGTAAGATTCTAGCTAAGACTATAAATTTTATCGGAAAATATTCTTTTCAGTACTGGTTGATCAGCGGTATGTTTTTCCTGAATACCTCAGAACTGCAGTGGATTCTATATTTACCTAAATATTCAGTTCTTATACTTGTCTGGTCTTTCTTAATTATGACACCATGTGCAGTCCTCTGTGAAAAATTATCTCAGATACTGTTTCGCTCTATCATGACAAGATTTGAAAAAGTGAAAAATTTTCTCGCGTAAACCATAGTTGGAAAATAATCACTACAAAGGAGTAAGCTATGACTGTCAAACAGAAACCAATAACTTATAAGGGATTTATATGGAAGTTTTTGTTAATCGCCGGATTTCTAATATATTCCGGATGGCTTATGCTTCAAAGCCCTAACAGCCCCTTATCAAATGTTCCGGAATATGTTGACTCAGGTGTGTTTCAATATATCGGCAGAAAAATTCTGGAAGGTTATATGCCATATAGAGATATTTTTGATCATAAAGGGCCCTTACTATATCTTTTAAACGCTTTAGGATTGCAGCTTATGGGCAGACATGGCATTTGGCTGATGGAATGGATTTTTTTATCCACAACACTGATTGTTTCATACAAATTATGCAGAGTATTCTTTTCAAGATGTGCTTCTGTTTTATCCGTTTTTATGACTTTTTCACTTTTGGGTCTATACTTGGAGGGCGGTAATTTTACAGAAGAATATGCGATGCTTCCATGTGTGATCGCCTTGTATATCTTTGCAAAATATTTTAAAGAAAAGGATATCAATAATTTAGAACTATTTCTGTTAGGTGCAGGTTTGATGAGTACTTTACTCTTGAAAGCAAATGTTGCATGTGCATGGGTCATATTTTGTGTATACTTTGCAGTAATCTCTTTATGGAAAAAACAGTTTAAAGAATTATTGCGATATGTTATACTCTTCCTGTTGGGTTCCTGTACCTTTTTCCTTCCAATCGGTCTGTGGTTATTTATAAAAGGTGCATGGACGGATTTTATAAAATCCTATATTGAATTTAATCTGATTTATACCTCGGCCAACGGAAGTCCCGCGATACTGCAGGCTGCAAAGTTTTATTTAAGCGACAATAATTTGCAGATCATGTTATTATTGGGCATTTTAACTCCCGTTTTCGTTTATCATAAAGAAAAAGACAGAGACACCTCTGTATTTGTACTGCTCAATACTGTTTATTTACTATGTACCTTTGTTCTTATGATTATGCCCGGCAATCAATTCACTCACTATGGTTTATACTATATGCCCGGTATGTTGATTGTATTTGCCGTCACTTTTTATTACCTGGAGAAGCTAATCAGATCCGACAACAGCTCTGCCGCCTGTCTGGCTTTCTGCATTCTGATTTTTCTTGTAAAAAGTATCTGGATTTCCAATATGCTGGAACAAATCAGTGAAATCAGTTTAACCTGGCAGGTATCGGAGGAAAAAACAGAATTAATAGAAGCCGTTCAAAGGTTAACAGATCCGGAGGACAAAATTATTATGATTGGAAATGAATGCTGGGTTTACAATCATACCGGGAGGGACGCGGCAAACAAATATATTTTTCAGTCCCCTCTGACATGGATCTCACCCGAAATTGCCAGGGACTACGAACAATTAATTCTTGAGAATCCTCCAGAGCTTGTCATCATACAGGGAAGCAAAAAGGATGATAAGACCATTATTCAGCAGTACTCATGTGAATTAGCAGAGGTTCACGGCAGCTACCGCTTATACAAAAAAAGTTCTGAAAATTAAGATTAAAAACATAGGAGACAGAAACAATGTTCCAATTATGGGGTAAAATTTTCAAAGATAATCGTATGATAAAAGATCTGACCATTTCTAATGATACAACTGACACCAGAACTCATAAGATTTTTGAAAGCTTAAATGAAATGTGCGATATCTGGGATCTTGGCAAGCCGATCTGGCTGGATACGAATATTTCCGAATTTCAAAAAAGTGCAAAGACCAGATTCTACCAGGATCATTTCATAGAAACGGTAGACTTTGATTATCTGGAAATTCACATAATTGAGGAATAATTATTTACGATTATTATTTTAAAAGAGAGTGCCGCCTGACCGACTTCCGTAAGTCTGCGGCACTCTCTTTTCCTTTCTGAAGCTGACTGTTTTGTACCTCACAGTCACCCCGGAATATGTGCAACCCAGATGTTTTATCTCAAAGATCAGCAGGCTATGAAACGGAATTCCACATCTGGATTAGAATATATTTGATTTTAGAGTCTCTTCAATAACTCTTCGCGTTCCTTCTCAAATCCCGGTTTGCCAAGCAGTGCGAACATGTTCTTCTTGTAGCTTTCCACACCCGGCTGATTAAATGGATTTACGCCGGAGATGTATCCGCTGACACCACATGCAAACTCGAAGAAATAGAATAACTGACCAAGGTAGAACTCGTTCTGCTCCGGAATCTTCACCATCAGGTTCGGAACATCACCGTCCGTATGAGCCAGAATTGTTCCGTTCATGGCACTCTTATTGACAAAATCTACGGTCTTTCCAGCCAGATAATTAAGTCCGTCCAGATCTACAGGCTCCTCGCCGATTGTCAATTCTACTTTGGATTTTTCAACATTTAATACAGTTTCAAACATAATTCTGGAACCGTCCTGAATAAACTGTCCCATAGAATGAAGATCTGTGGTCAGATCTACGGATGCCGGGAAGATACCCTTCTGGTCTTTTCCTTCGCTCTCACCATAAAGCTGTTTCCACCACTCAGATACATAGTGAAGACTTGGTTCATAATTCGCCAGAATCTCCACGGATTTTCCTTTTCTGTGAAGAATATTGCGGATAGCCGCATATAACAGTGCATCATTTTCTGCAAACGGCGTATTCAGAGCCAATTCTCGTCCGCTTGCTGCACCCTCCATCAATTGATCAATATCTGCACCGCTTGCTGCAATCGGAAGCAGACCCACTGCGGTCAATACGGAGAATCGTCCTCCTACGTCATCCGGCACTACGAAGGTCTCATATCCTTCCTCGTCGGACAGATTTTTCAGTGCTCCCCTTGCCTTGTCGGTGGTTGCATAAATTCTCTTGGCTGCTTCTGCTTTACCATACTTCTTCTCAAGCATCTCCTTGAAAATACGGAAAGCAATTGCCGGTTCTGTTGTTGTACCGGACTTTGAAATAATATTTACAGAAAAATCTCTATCTCCAACCACATCAATCAGCCCCTGAATATAGCTGCTGCTGATGCTGTTACCCACATAGTAGATTTCCGGCGTCTTGCGCTGTTCTTTGGTAATATTGTTATAGAATCCATGTCTTAAAAATTCCACTGCTGCTCTCGCACCCAGATAAGAACCACCGATACCGATTACCAACAATACTTCGGAGTCCTCCTGAATCTTCTTTGCGGCTTTCTTAATACGGGCAAATTCCTCTTTGTCGTAATCAACCGGCAAATCAATCCATCCAAGAAAATCATTTCCCTGTCCGTCTCTGGAAAGCAAAACATCCTTCGCTGCATTCGCAATCTGCTCAAAAGATGCCACTTCATTCTCACGGATAAACTTTGCTGCCTTTGAATAGTCAAACGTCACTTTTGTTTCCATTGTCTTTTATCTCCTTTGCCTCTGGATTCTTTTTCTAATTCCTATTCAGTTTACCAAATTAAAGCCCTACCGTCAACCCGGAGCGGACAATTCAAACCTCAATTCAAATACTCCCGGATTACTTCCCGGAATAGTTTTTCTTCTTCCGGAGTAAGTACCCCTGCAAACCGACTGCCCGAAGCTGCGGCTTCCCGAATTCCTTTTTCGATCTGCGCAATCTGCTCCTCCGTCTTTGCCTGCTGCTCTGCCCGCCTCTCTTTCTTCTTTTTCAGCTGAACCCGTTCCTCCTCTGTCACAGGAAACAACTCCGGCCGTGCCCTCTCTCTCTCCCGCTCCTTCTCGGATAAATGTTCACCTGCAGGCCGATTCTCAAAATAATCACGCCAACTGTCAACCACCAGTTCTTCCTTGTCCGAGAGATCCATACAAAACCGCAGCATCAAAAGTCCTGCTGCAACACATCCCGCCAATAATCCATGTTGCCATAACACATACCTTTCATACTGATACTGCATGACTCCATATCCTGCCGCCGCAAACAGCACTACACAGGCGCACAGCGCAATATTTACACACTGATACAAATGCCCTACAGATACTCCTGCCTGTCTTCCTTCCGACATCCTCACACGGACAAAGGAATCCGCATTTTCAATGGTTCTTATCCGGCTTTCTTCCAACATTTGGCTTGTCCACTTAGCCTTCGGCTTGTCCTTCCGTCTCAAATCACGGATTGCGGTGTTATAAAAATGATTACTCCAGAGCAGACACCAAATTCCCATGATGCCTGCCGCTATCATACCGTAGAGAAATAATTTCATATCAATGCACATTTGCAGCATTTATGATACCCCCTTGCGTTTTGGTACTGTCATTATATACCGCAAATATGATTTTTTGCATAAAAATCGTTCGCCAAATAGCGACACATTCTCTGCTTTTACAGTTCTTTCACCATATTCTCCACCAGTTTGACACAATGTCCGATGGCTTCCCGCTCGAATGTTGGATAATCCATGGTAGCGCTGTCGTCAGCTTTATCTGAGATTGCTCTTAAGACCACATAGGGCACCTGATTGAGATACGCAGCCTGTGCAATTGCTGCCCCTTCCATCTCTGTACAAAAACCATCGAAATCACTTTTGATCTGATTCTTCACCTCCCGGTCAGAGACAAACTGATCGCCGCTTACCACGCGCCCTGCAAATACATGAATTTCCGGATTCACCCGTTCACATACGGACATCGCCAGCTTTATAAGATTCTCGTCCGCCGGAAATGACAAAACGTCCATCCGCGGAATCTGTCCTTTGGCATATCCAAAGCCGGTAGCATCCATGTCATGCTGCAGTGTATCTGTAGAAACCACAATATCGCCTATATCAATCTGACTTTTCAGAGAACCTGCAATCCCGGTATTGATAATTGCATCCACCTGATAGTCATCTACAAGAATCTGTGTACAGATTCCTGCATTTACCTTACCGATTCCAGAGCGTACCACTACAACCTCCTTCCCATTCAATTTTCCTCTGTTAAACTCCATCGCTGCCTTTGTCCGGATTGACACTTCGTTCATCTGTTCCTTTAGCTTTGCAACTTCTTCTTCCATAGCTCCGATAATTCCAATTAACTTCATCTTTCTTCTCCTTTTATTCCTGATTCCGCTTTTAATTCTTATAGTTTTTCTGGATTATTTTTAATGAAAATGTTATACTTTTATCTATCATAGCATGATATAAAGAAAGAGTCAAAGATACCGCTCTAAAAAAGAAAGGAGGAATCATATATGGTATATCGAACACACGGCACATGTTCAACCCAAATTCAATTTGATCTGGTTGACGGAAGAATTTATAACGTTAACTTTACGGGCGGATGCAATGGTAATTTGAAAGGAATTTGCTCTCTGGTAGAAGGCATGGATGCAAAAGAAGTAATTTCAAAGCTCGAGGGAATTTGCTGTGGATTTAAATCTACTTCCTGTCCGGATCAACTTGCACAGGCGATCAAGCAGGCGCTTTAATACAACTTAAGGAAGGAATTACAATATGAAAAATAGAAAACGATTGATTCTCACAGCTATCACAGCAACCTTTGTACTGGGAGGTATGACCGGATGCGGGAAACCTACACCTGTCAGCATTGCCGCAGATGTGGTAAAAACTCTGGAAAAGATTGAATCCGTGGATGGAACTATGGAATTAAACTTCAGCGGAAAAGCCAGCGATCCTTCTGGTTCCGGTTTAAGTCTGGATATGGATTTAAACCTGAACATGGACTTTCAGTCAACCGTAACACCGGAAGAAGCCGCATACATGAATATGGAACTGAACCTTTCAATGCTTGGCATGAATTATGACATGAATGCAGAAAGCTATACCATAAAAGGTGATGACGGATACCAAGTATATACCTGTATGGAGGATACCTGGATCAGACAAAACGTAGAAGATTACGAATCCCAGACAGAATCCCTGATACAGGCAGATATCTATCGGGCAATTGCTGATAAAAAACTGACTGCAACTTTAGATGAAGAACTTCAGAAAGTTAATAAAAAAGATGCTTATCTGCTGCATGTATCTTTAGACGGAGAATATTTAGATTCTCTTTTCTCTTCTTTAGGAGATATGGGGGATGAGCTATTTGAAGGGGATATGGATTTCAGTGATACCACTACTGACGCAGATATCTATATCTATAAAGACGCTAATGTACTGGCCAAGATGGAAATCGACCTCACTGATATCAGCTCTGAAATCATGTCAGGCATCAGCGAGGATGTATCCTTTGATGTAACAGAATATACCTTAACTCTGACCATGAATTCTTATAATACGGTAGATGTAATTAAAGTTCCGGATAACGCCCTCCGCGATGCTGTGGAAGCTGACAGTTCCCAGGATATCATGGGGGATTTATTCGGGTCCGATGATGACCTTTCCGGTATAGAAGATGAAAGCGGTTCTGATGATTTGGATACCTCAGATTTATTCACTGATGAAGAGGCTGCTATAAATGAAGCCGGCAATTATATACTTACAAACAACGCCGGAAACCTTCAGGCAGAAATAGGCGTTCCGGAAAATTATGAATATTCTTATTCTACTCCGAATGTACTCAACCTGGAATATGAAACCGATGAAATTTCCATCTCTCTTCAGTATGGTTTTGATGATTTCACGGAAATGAGCAACATGGCAGCCGAGTACAGTGACTATTCTTTTTTGGCAAATGAGCATTCTTTCACGAACATAACCTCTGCTCCCGAAACAACCACCACTGTGAACGGACGCGAGATCCACTATGTTACAGTTTCCTATGTCTATGCTGGCGAACACAACTGTACAGACTGCTACGCCTGGACAGAAGCCTCTACTGGTGTTCCCTTTCTGGTAGAAATGGACTTCTTCCCATATGAAGAAAATGCTTCCCTGAATGCAGAAGAGCTTATTCAAACGGTATTCTCCAAAGTCACTTTATAAAAACCGATACTATATATCTGCTTTTCCGACAGGGAAGGTACTGCAGACTGCAGCACCCTCCCTGTCGTTTTTTCTGTATGGTTTCAGCGATCCCATTTATCACAAAGGCTGTTGATCTGGTCGGCAAAGCGAGAAAGATCCTTATTAGCACCGCCTTCATTATGTCTGATTACAGCAAGCAAACGTTCACCTGCTGCCTTCAGACGTTCATATACTGCATTTTTTCTTACATTGACGGATTTCACATGTTCCAGACGAACCGGTGCCGGTGCCTCCACAAGTACGTTGTTTCGCAGATCATAAACCGTTCCGCTGTAAGGTGCCAACGTCTCATACTGAAGTTCCCTGGTCAATCGTTCCGCAAAATACTCCGTTACCCTGTCTTCTCCATGAGTCACAAATACTTTATCCGGCTTTTTCTCAAAAGCGGAAGCCCATCGCATCAGTCCTTTATCATCTGCATGACCGCTGACTCCGGGCAAAACCCGTATCCGGGCATTTACCTGTACTGGCTCCCCGAATAACCGAATACTCTCAGCCCCTTCCACCAACGCTCTTCCCGGTGTACCCACTGCCTGATATCCCACAAATAAAACCGTATTTTCCGCCTTCCAGAGATTATGTTTCAGATGGTGTTTCACCCGCCCTGCATCACACATACCACTGGCAGATATAATCACTTTCAGCCTGTCATCATAATTAATTGCCCGTGACTCTTCACTGGTAATTGACAGGCGCAGTCCCGGGAAGCGGATGGGATTTATCCCTTTACGAATCAATGCTTCAGCTTCTTCATCAAAACACTCTGCATCATGTTCATAAAAGATATTTGTCGCCTCTACTGCCAGCGGACTATCCACATAAACCACGAAATCCTCGAAGCCCTGAAGCATATGTTCCTGCTTAATCTTCCGAATAAAATACAACATTTCCTGGGTGCGGCCTACAGCAAAAGACGGAATCACAACATTTCCTCCTTTTGCAAAAGTTTCCTGCAAAACCGCCGCCAGTGCTTTTGCATAATCCGGTACTGCTTTATGGCTCCGGTCACCATAAGTGGACTCCATCACAACATAATCCGCTTCTTTGATATAAGTTGGATCCTTGATCAGCGGCTGATTCAGATTTCCAATATCCCCGGAAAAAACAATTTTTCTGGTGACTCCCTCTTCCGTAAGCCAGATTTCAATACTGGCAGATCCCAGCAGATGCCCCGCATCTGCAAAACGCACCTGGATTCCTTCCGCCAGATTAATTTTTTCATTATATGGATATCCCTGGATCTTACGGATAAGCCTCACAGCGTCTTCCACTGTATAAGCCGGTATATGATCCGGTTTTCCCAGCCGCCTGTTTTTCTTTGTACGCCATTCTGCCTCAAACATCTGAATGTGAGCGCTGTCACGCAGCATAATGTTACAGAGATCTGCCGTAGCATATGTGGTATATACATTCCCCCTGAAACCTTGTGCATAGAGTGCCGGAAGATTTCCCGAATGGTCAATATGTGCATGTGTCAGCAATACAAAATCCAAATCAGCTGCCGGTACAGGAATCGGTTTATTCTCAAATATATTGGGTCCCTGCTCCATTCCGCAATCCACCAGAAATTTCTTTCCGCATGACTCCAGATAATAACAACTCCCGGTTACTTCATGTGTTGCCCCTAAAAATGTAATCCGCATACAGTTCCCCCTTTCGTTACTATAAGTATACCCCCAAAGCAACCAGAATACCTAATAAAAAAATATTAAACTTTTTTCTGTACTTTGAAACAATAACAGACAATGAAACGATTCTGATTGAAGTTTCATTGCCTGTTATGTTAGTGTTTGGAAGACTGGGCACTCTCCCCATCTCCAGCGGTTCATAATGCATCCGCACTGCGGCAGTAATGTAAGAGTGCCCGCACCACAGTTCCAAAATGTCTTATAAACCAATTAACCGGTTATCAATTATTTATATTCTCCTCCTTTGTATCCTCTCACTTTCTTACATTACATTAAGAATACGATTGATATACAAAAAAATTACAGCTTTTCTAAAAATTTTTTTCCGGATTTTCTCTTGCCCTTGTGACGTTGGGACGTTATACTGGAAATGGTACACTAGAGTGTGTTTGAAAATTGCTTTCCGTGAGATGTGCGTCCCGGTTTGTGGGAGATTTGTCTCAAATGAGGGAGGCGTAGCGGGCTACGTTGACCGAATGCGGGGCAAATATACCGCAAAGTGGGGCGTACAGATCACGGGAATGAATTTTCAAACACACTCTGGTATCTTATCATATTATTGCATACATTTATGCAAAGGAGGCTTACTATGAAACATATCGTTCTGACCGGAGGCGGTACTGCCGGACATGTAACACCGAACATTGCTCTGATCCCTGCTTTAAAGGATGCCGGATATCAGATTTCTTATATTGGTTCTTATGACGGAATTGAAAAAAAATTAATTGAAGAGCTGGAAATTCCCTATTATGGAATTTCTTCCGGAAAGCTCCGCCGATATTTTGATGTAAAAAATTTCACGGATCCATTCCGGGTTCTGAAAGGATTTGGAGAAGCTAAAAAACTCCTGAAACAATTAAAACCGGATGTCATCTTTTCAAAAGGAGGGTTTGTCACAGTACCCGTTGTTGTGGCTGCAAAAAACTGCAAAATTCCTGCTATTATCCATGAGTCAGACATGACTCCCGGTCTTGCCAATAAGTTATGCATCCCTTCCGCATCCAGAATCTGCTGTAATTTTCCGGAAACCATTGCATGTCTTCCTGCTGAAAAAGCAGTCCTGACAGGAACACCGATTCGTAGGGAACTGCTCACCGGAAACCGTCTGGAAGCATTAAATTTCTGCGGATTCACAGCAAATAAGCCCGTCATTATGGTAATCGGCGGAAGTCTCGGTTCCGTAATTGTCAATAATGCAGTAAGAAGCATTCTTCCGGAACTTCTAAAGGATTTCCAGGTAATCCATCTCTGCGGAAAAGGAAAAACTGACGAATCCCTGTGTGCAATGCCTGGATATGTCCAATATGAATACATCAAAAAAGAGCTTCCTGATTTATTCGCCCTTGCCGATGTGGTAATCTCACGTGCCGGCGCCAATGCAATCTGCGAAATCAGTTCTTTGGCAAAACCAAATCTGCTGATCCCGCTTTCTGCCAAGGCAAGCCGCGGCGATCAAATTTTAAATGCCCGTTCTTTCGAAAAACAAGGGTATAGTATGGTCATGGAAGAAGAAGAGATTACTCCCGAAAAGCTCCTTCAGGGCATCCGTACACTCTATGCTGACCGCCAGCAATATATCGATGCCATGAACCACAGCAGCCACACAGACTCGATTAAAGTTATTATGAACTTGATTGAAACATGCGTAAAATAATGATCGTAAACAGCGAGAGGGTGCTGCAGCATATGTGTTGCAGCACCCTCTTACTATTCCTGGGAAAATCTATGGCTCAGCCATTCCTTGGCACGGTGATGTTTCACTCTCAGATTGTTAAGAGTAATCCCCATATCCTTCGCTACATCTTTCGGTTTTTCCCCTTTTACATCCAATCTGATAATCACTTCAAACCATTGTTTGTTTTTCTGACATAATTCTGACAAAATGGTTCCGTAGTTCTCCCGCAGAATAATCTCATATTCTGTCGAATCGGATTTACACAACTCTTTCATATTTTCACCACCTGATACTTCCCGCTCATAATAAGATTTACGCTTATAATCTATCGCCTTTCTGGTCGTGCAGGTAATCAGCCATCCTTTTATCTTACACACATCAATTGTTTCCCACTTTTGATACAATTCCGCAAAGATATCCTGAGTAATATCCTGCGCAAGATGATAATCTCCAATTACATTGTAGGCAATCTGGGAAACAAGTCTGTGATACTGCATATAAACATTTCTGAATTCTGTCTTATCCATATCTCATCTTCACAGTTTACAGAAGGGAATTAACTTTTTTCAAGATTTTATCTCTGTCATGCTCTGTTAATTCGCCCGGTCTCCATGTCAATCCCACTTCATCACCCTGATATCTTGGAATTAAATGCATGTGAAAATGAAATACCGTCTGTCCTGCCAGACTTCCATTATTCTGTACTACATTCAGTCCCTCCAGATCCAATGCCGTTTTCAATGCATTTGCTGTTTTTTTCGCCAGAACAAAAACTTTAGCCGCCAATTCCTCCGGCAGCTCATAGATATTCGCATAATGCTTCTTCGGCAAAATCAACGTATGCCCAAAAGATGCCGGACCAATATCCAACATTACACGAAAATCCTCATCTTCATACAACGTTGCAGAAGGAATTTCACCATTCGCAATTTTACAGAAAATACAATCCATCTTTTTTACCTCCAATATACTTTTGTAATAATCTGAGCAACTGTTCAGTACCTTCACAGTTACCGTTTTTACCTTCTTTCCTCCATATAATAACACCTTTTTGTCACTTTTTGTCAAAAAAACTCAAACTCTTTTATTTGATTATTGCAGCATCAGGTGATAAACTAAAAGGGAAGGGGTGATATACATGAAAGATGAAGAATATAACTACACACTATCAAAATTTTCCCACGAAATACGCAACCCAGTTACTTTAATCAACAGTTTTCTCCAATTGATGGTACAGGATCATCCGGAAATCTCCACTTATAACTATTATGACAAGATTGAAGAAAATATGACGATTCTTCGATCCCTGCTGGATGAACTGACGGATTACAACCATGCATCAAACCTTTGTGAAGAAGAGATAAACCTTTATCTGTTTTTAGTCAAATTTACCGAATCAGCCAGAGAAATTCTAAAAAGAGACAAGATTGATATCGAACTTCAAAAAGGCTCTGCAATACCAAGAATTAAGTTGGATCCGGTAAAAATGAATCAGCTGTTCAGCAATTTGATCCGTAATTCTGCGGAAGCTATTTATCCGAATCCCGGCAAGATTACGATCAAGATACTCTGCGACGGCTGCAAGGTAGAAATCAAGATTTCTGATACAGGAGACGGCATTACACAAGACCAGATGGATAATATTTTCCATCCATTTGTATCTTACAAAAAGGACGGAAACGGACTGGGTCTTGCGATCTGCGATGAAATCATGAAAGCCCATCACGGCTCAATCTCGGTAATCTCATTACCAAATGAGGGAACAGAATTTACACTGTATTTCCCCGTTTCTTAAAGTATGTGACAGGCAGTGCCAGAATTACTCCGCCCACCAGCCCGCCTATGTGGGCTGCATTATCTACACCGGCGGAGCGAAAACCTACATATACAGACAGTAAAACCATCAACATCAGGCGCCGCATACTCAGGTTTTCTTCCTGACCTCTGCGGCGCCAAACTGTAACAATAAGTGCTCCCAGAACAGCAAATATGGCTCCGGACGCTCCTGCTGACACAACAGACTCCTCTCCTGCCATCTCTACCGCCCAGGAACAGAGACTTCCTATCAACCCGCCTCCAAGGTAAAGAATCAAATAGCATGCCTTTCCTACAAATCGTTCCAGATAATATCCCGTAAAAAACAATAAAAGCATATTATTCAGCAGATGTTCCAGACCAAAATGCAGAAACATACAGGTAAACAAACGATAATATTCACCTGCCTGAATAAGCGCTGTGTCTGCCGCACCCCAGGATATCATATGTGATGGATCTTCTGAACTTCCGGTGGCTTCAACCAAAAGGAATATCAGAATATTTACTCCTATTATGAGGAAATTCATCCAACTTTTTGGACCTTCCCGCATCTCATCAATAATATCTTTGTTATAATTTTTCTGCTCCATAATCAGGCCTCTTTTACAATTTCTACATTTTTAATAATCAAATATGTATGGGGTTCATTATACAATAGTTGTGAACTACCCATTGTCTAAAGCCAATGGGCTTCCTGTTTCATCGACCTCGTAA
>UQAW01000071.1 GCA_900539175.1 uncultured Lachnospiraceae bacterium | reverse complement strand
ATAGACCGCAAAGTGGGGGATGCAGATTGCGGGAATGAATTTTCAAACACGCTCTAATATGTAAACCCTCTGATAAAATGATTGATACACTCATATCCGACCGCCAGATTAATATTCTGACCGTTATCTATCCCCGCCGTACTGATGCCGATCACCTCTCCAAGCATATTCAATACAGCTCCCCCCGAACTGCCGTGTGAAATCGGAGCCGTAAACTGAATCATATCCACACCGTCAAGCTTCCGAAATCCAGAAATAATTCCATTTGAAACGGAATTAAACAACCCCAGCGGACTTCCGATGGCAACGACTTTCTGTCCCCGGACCAGTTCCTTTCCGCCCTTATAAACCGGAAGGGGACACAACGTCCGGTTGATCCGTATCACCGCCAGATCCAGAACCTGGTTATACTTAATCACCTCATCCGTGGCATAAACCTCTTCTTCATCCTCAATTCGTACAGAATAAAACTGTCCCCCGCTGGCGACATGATTATTGGTCAGAATATATCCGTCTCTTCCAACCATAATGCCTGACCCGGTTCCTATGATATCACCTTTTCTGTCATGTATCGTAATCATAACAACCGACGATGCCAACAGCGCCAGTTCCTCAAAATCTTTTTCCTGACTCCTGATCCTTTCCCGGATTCCGGTATTTTCCTTAGCCTTGATATTTTCCGGCTTTCTCGCCATTCTCTGTGATTCTGCTACTGCAGCTCTGGTTTTGAGATCCCGATCCGGTCTTCTGATATCGACAACCGGATGGGATATTTCCTTGTCAGCTTTCTCCGAAACCGAAGTTTCCTGATAAATACAAGGATTATAAGGTGGAATCCTGCATTCCTGAAAAGAACCCAGTATCATTTTCTTTGACAAGCCCAGTTTTTCCAATTGCTCCTCAATGTCCGATTGACATTGCAGCAAAAGTACATCCGCCCCCATCAGGGTGAGCAAGTAGCAAAAGAGATATTCCTGCCTTTTTATGATATTGCTGAACACAATTTTCATAGAACATCTGAAATCCCAATCCTGCATCAGTTCTGCTCCAACCATATCAAACCAATACAACAATTTTACAACAAAATTCTTTTCTATGGAATCATTGACATGGGGCGTACATCCTTTGAAAAGCCGTGCAACAACATCACAGGTATTTCCAAGAACCCTCTTCAGTTCTTCTCTTTCTTCTGTTACTTTTGTGACTACATACTTTCTGCCATTCTTCATCCAATTTTCATAGCAAGCAGAATAGCGGGCAATTTCCTCAGCCGAAACAAGATTCGAAAGATGATCAACTCTGTGATATCTGCCCCTGCCCGCCAACATATTCTCAGACAACGTCCGGTCCATCTTTTCAAGTTCAACCGCTAATGTCTGATTGACACCCACGGCCCTGATAAAATAGACATCTTTACACCCATGATTGATACCACCTTTCATCTTTGCAAATGCATCCAAAGATGGGATGTTCATCACATTATATCTGGTTTTTAAATTTTCATCCTCCATATTGCTTCACCTTCTCACGTAACATAGCCATCACCATACATGAAAGCCAAAGTCATGCTTTTTCATGCAAGCATGAAACGCATAACCTTTTGACCCTTATGATACACGGATTGCTCCGCATTTCATGCTCCCGCAATCCTAAAAACATTCGAAATCCGCCCTATTCGGGCTACTTTCTCATGTTTTACGGGTCTCAAAGTCATGCTTTTTCATGCAAGCATGAAACGCATAACCTTTTGACCCTTGTATCACATCAATTTTACCATATCATTTAAGAAATAACTATGAATTTATTTTAAAAAATGCTATAATACTTTGATCATAAGCAATTACATCATAAGGAGCATTTTACGTGAAAAACTCAATACGATACTATAGTGTCGGCGCCCTTTTGTACTGCCCTGCGAACAAAGAGAGCATTGTTCATTCGTTGGTTCATCAAAAATTCGGCAGTCACTATTCTCTTGCATTATGTCTTGAGGATACCATTCATGATGACTGCGTGGAAGAGGCAGAACATAAATTGGTACATACCATCCAGACGCTTTTTACGTTTTCAAAAAGCAGACAATTTTTTATACCTAAGATATTTATAAGAGTCCGGCAATCTGGCCAGATCATAGATTTAATGAGACGTTTTGGGGATTCCGGGGAACTGATTACCGGATTTATCATCCCTAAGTTTTCCCTTGAAAATGCAGATGATTTTATCAGCGCAGTTTCTCTCATCAATCAGAATTCTGAAAGACCAATCTACATGATGCCCATTTTTGAAAGCCCCACTCTGATTGATCTTCGGAACAGATACCAGATTCTATATACGTTAAAAGAAAAGTTAGATCACATTGAGGAACTGGTACTGAATATCCGGGTCGGCGGAAATGATTTATGCCATATGTTTGGTCTCCGAAGAGGAAGCGATGAATCCATCCACGCCATAAAACCGATTTCCGATATTCTCTCCGATATCATTACCGTATTTGGAATGGATTACGTGGTCTCCGGTCCTGTCTGGGAATATTACAGCGGCAGTCACTGGGATACCGGATTGATGAAGGAACTGAAAGAAGACCGCTTATGCGGTTTTATCGGCAAGACCGTGATCCATCCCAATCAGATTGCACTGGTAAATGCTGCCTATCAGGTATCACAGAAAGACCTTGACGATGCAAAATCCATCTTAAACTGGGATGTTGCTTCTCCTTCCCTTGTATCGGGAAGCATTGAAAAAGAGCGTATGAATGAATATAAGACCCATTCAAACTGGGCGTTAAAGACAATTCTGCTCTCCGAAGTATACGGGGTGAAAGGAAAATAACAGAAACTTTAAAATCTCATCAAAAGGACAGGAGGTTATTACAACTGATGAAAACTGCAACCGGAACCAGAGAAAACATAAGAATTATCGAAGAATACACAAGCGGAGGTTTAAGAGTGGAAGTATTGGAATACGAAAAACTTCTGGGGATATCCAATGCTTCGATGGCACAGCAGGTCTACTTTATGGAAAAACAGCACATCCGTGTCAGACAGATTGCTTTATACCTGAACAATGACAAAGTCACAATCGAAAAAGGCGCCATGAGCTACTTTCAGGGTAATATCCAGATGGTCAGCGGCGTTACTCTGGGCAATGCACTGGGACGAATGGTAAGAGGGGCTGTCACAGGCGAACAGATGGCTCAGCCGGAGTATACCGGCAGCGGACTATTGGTTCTGGAACCCTCCTTCAAACATTTCCTTGTGCTGGAATTGGCAGAGCGGGAATCTATTATTATTGATGACGGTATGTTCTACTGTGCACAGGGCAGTGTCACCGTAAAGGCGGTTTCCCAGCGGAATCTCTCTTCTGCCATAGCGGGCGGAGAAACCCTTTTCCAACAGCAGCTTACAGGACCTGGAATCGTCATTCTGGAATCCATTGTTCCTATGTCAGAAATTGATATCATTGATCTCAATAACGACACTTTAAAGGTGGATGGCAATTTTGCCGTATTAAGGACAAGCACCCTGGACTTTACAGTAGAACGAAGCGCCAAAACACTGATTGGCTCCGCAGTCAGCGGGGAAGGACTTGTGAATGTATACCGCGGAACCGGACAGGTATGGTTAGCGCCTACAATCAAAGTTTATAAAACGCTGGACGCCGCCCAGGGCTTTGGCACCTTAAATACCACCAACATGAATATGAATACCAGCCGCTCATAAAAATACTGGTGGCGATTGCGAGAGCACGAAGGGCAAAGCAATCAGCTTTCATGTATGGTAATTGTCTGCTTCAGCAGAAAATCTGCGCCAAATTCAAGAACCACAGGAGACTCTGTCAACTGAATTTGGCGCAGATAAAATCTTCCACCTCTACACTTTATGATATTTTTCAATCATACATTCATGCTTTTTGGTATCTTTATCATAGTTAATTCCTACCAGAAGAATATCTCCTCCATAGTTCTCAATTACCTGAACATAATTTTTTTCTTTTATCTGGTTAATAGCTCCCTTGGCCGACTTGTTCCACTTTAATTCAACAACAATTGCCGGCTTATTGGAGTATTTACGCGGCAGGAATACTAAATCAGCCCGATTCCTGTCGGCAATTCCTGAATGGTCATATAATTATCTACTCTGCTGATATATGCCAACTCAATAACACTGCGCAAAGACTGCTCATTATTATAAAAATCGGGGGAAGTATTTGCACTATGTGCTTCCTCTATCAATCTTGCTACTTCATCAGCATCCATCCGAATCGTTGCATCTATCAGTTGATCTGACATTTGAATTGCTTTCACAAGCTCCGGTCTGTTCCCATTCCTGACTGCTCTGATAAACTCACCACGTACTTCTTCGTTGGGAATAAATACCGATTGGGCAGCTTCATCATATGCCAGATAGCCCAGATGAACCAACAAAGTAAGAACGTCATCTTTACTCTTGAAAGATGTCATATCATTCTGAAAAGAACCAATATCAATTTTGCAACTTACACCGCCAAGCATAGAAATAATTGTTTGTTTAAGGCCATCCATATCCAGATCAATATAAACCTGCAAAGCTTCATAAGTCTCTGTATTGGTCCAATAGCTTCTGTAGTCCTCTTCCATCATTGCATCTATAATCGATTTGGGATTATAGATATGACCTGCTCTCTTAAACTTATATCCGTCATACCATTTTTGAGCTTCTGAAAACTTCATGCTGAATGTCCTGCACAGCATTTTAACTTCTGTCTCCGTGAATCCAACATACTTCGCCAATCTCCCCGGAGCAATCATAGAAAACTCATCAAAAATATTCAATGCAGAATGCGTACCATATTTTTTCACAGGCAAGATACCTGTCATATAAGCCACCTTAACATAAGTTCTGTCTTTGAAAAGATCCCGCAGAAAATCCAGATACGTCTCCTGCGCTCTTGTATCGTCTTTAGCAACTCTGAAAATACAATCCCATTCATCAATGATAAATACAAATCCTTTATTGGCGCTGTTGTCATTCGCATATACAGCTTCAAGCGCATCCGGAAGGCTGACTTCATTTTTATCAATAAATCTGCCATACCTGCATTTTATCTCTGACAGCACCTTGTCTTCCATGTAACGTACCAAATTCTTTGGTTCTCCGGCTTTTCTTAAGAACTTCTGCACATTAAGAAAAATCACATCGTATTGATTCAAATTCTGTGCATATGATTCATCCTTTGCAATCTCCAGATGACTAAACAACTTTCCCGAGTCACAACTTTTATCATAATAGGCTGATAGCATAGTTGCTGCCATAGATTTACCAAAGCGTCTGGGTCTGCTGACACAGATAAATCTTTTACTCTTTCCAATCCTACTGTTAACAAAAGCAATCATTCCACTCTTATCAACATAAATGTCATCATTTACAGATATACAAAATGCATCATTGCCTGGATTCAGATAAATCCCCATCTCGTACTACCCTCCTTTCCGAAGCACACACCAACATCTTATGATACACGATTTCTCCGTACTTCGTGCTCCCGAAATCCTAAAACATTGGAAATATACGCTCTAATTCCCCATCAGGTATCCGCCAGCTTTTTTATGATCCCGCAGGATTTATAATGGACAAGGGGTTCGTATGCAACCGATACTCCCTTTTCCTCTGCCAGTCTTTTTATATGCGTCAGAGAAACATCATCCTTGTACTCCTCGCTGATCAGCACTTTCCAGGGAATTCTGCGCAGCAGTACCCTGGTGGTCTCTCCGATTCCGGGTTTAATCAGGTTGATATCGTCGATCCCATATTTTCCTGCAAGTTTTCTCACCTCATCAATCCCCATTCCTGGAATCTCTTTCTCCTCCACAGCCAGATTAACCGGCTCCATCACAAATTCTGCTTCTATTGCGCGGATAAAATCATAGGAAAGATCAGCGTCGATCAATTCTCCATAATATACTGCCCCATGAAAGTCACTTTTCCCTATGATATCATCCCTCAGAAATGTCCTGCTGACCAGTCCGGAGACCGTAGCATTCAGACAGGAGCTGGGAATCAGGATATCTTCATGAGTGCCGCAAAGTTCTGTCATATTGGCGGGATCTGCAACAACCGCCAGATCTGTTGACACCCCCTTATAAGCTACAAGAGCTTTCTCTAATTCCTTTAATATGGCTCCTTTTCCGATCCAACCATCAACAAAAAGAAGATCTTTGGCAGTGTGATGGCAGAGCAGATACTTCATGGCATTCCCGTCAATCCCTCTGCCTCTGATAATAGAGATAGAGTAGTGCATCACATCAACGTTCCATCTTTTTGCAATATAATGTTTTAATAAAATCCCAATCGGTATTCCCGCTCTGGCAAGAGAGACCAGAACAACATTTTTCCCTCTTTCGGCAATGATTTTTTCCGCCAGTTTTCCCACCGCCAAAGCCACAGGCTTTGCATAATTCCGAAGCGCCTCTCTGTATGCCTCCATATATTTTTCACTGGGGACATATTCAATCGGCAACATCTCACAATAATGCCGTCCTGCCTGAATCAACCGCTCCCGCTCCTTCGTGGACTGGGGTTCCACCATACCTGTAATATCTTTTAATAATAAAATTACATCCTCTTCCCGATAAGAACTTCTCAACCTAGCACCACCTTACGAAATAAATTTCCTGATTTCCGCAGGAATGAACTGCATGAACCAATGAATATATTCCTTCTTTTTCTTCCGAATCTGAATCCGTCATAATAATTACTTTATCGTATCGTTCAATATCATAAAGAAATGTCTTTCTCCCTTTATCATATAAACTTACCAGTTCATACCTTGTATGAAGCGGATAAATTTCTTCCTTACTGACTGCGATGGGGCTCCGGGTTGTCGCATGACATCTTACAAAATTGCCTTTTTCCTCTATGTACTTCGCTGTCAGAAGCGCCGGATACATAAACTCTTCCGTTCCGAGAACCAGAATTTTCTGCCCCGTACCGATCTCGATTCCAGAACAAATCTGCTCCCATAGCTTTTTACATGCTTTCAGGTAGTTCCCACCCCAGTTCAGCCTTCTGGCATTCCGATAATCAGAGACAGTCAACATTTTTAACTCAACTTCCGGCATCTGTGTACTGCTGCTGCAATATATTCCGTTGCTGCAATAGCTTTCGGCAATCCTGGTATACGAATCATGGTTTGTTTTTACAAGATAATGGAGCTGAATATTTCGCTCTTCATACCGCTTCCTCGCCTGTTCATTCATCCCGTTCAACAAAGATGCAACTGAAAAACAGACTCTTTTTCCATAAACCTTTTCAATAATATCAATAATATTCAAAATTGTATTGCCGGTTGTAACTTCATCTTCCACGAAAATGATGCGATCCATCTGATCAATCACCAAATCCAGATCTGTCCTGATCAGTTTTTGCTCTGTTGCATGGCTATGGGTCTCCGAGAAAAACAAATAATTGACTCCCCCGATTTCTTCCCGTGTGGTCTGCATATAATAAGTATCCAGTTTTACAGCCAACGCCGCCCCGATTGCAGTAGCCGTTTCCGCAAAACCAACCAACAATAGCTGTTCTCCTGAATATGCCTCTTTCACCAGTTCTGCCAGTGCATCAAACATCTCAAAAGCGTTCTTCGGACTTACCGGTATATGCTTACCCTGCAGTCTGTTGACAACCAGATATTTTCTTTTTGTATTATTCTCTCTTTTCGCAATTCTAACCAGATCTTCCTCTTTATACATAATAATCTCTCAAATTTCCTTTCCCAAAATACCAAAAACACAGACAGATAACAGGGATATTATACCATCCTTCCCTGCTTGAAACAATCAGGGGATTGCAAAAAGAGCTGCCCGCCGATTACTTCAGCAGGGCAGCCTTTTTCATTAGAGAAGAGAGTTTTTTCGGTTTTGCCGGGTCATATAATCCGACGGCGTTTCCCCTTCGTATTTTAAAAATACATGGGTAAAATATGCCGGATCTTCAATTCCCACCAGTCTTCCCACTTCGTACACTTTATTCTCCTTTTTACCCAGGATTTCTTTTGCTTTTTTAATCCTGTATTTATTTATCGCATCTGTAACGGTCGCATTGGTTTCTTTCTTATATACTCTGCTCAAATAACTGCTGTTCACATATAATTCCTGGCTGATAATCTTAAGACTCAGCTTTTCCTGATATTTTTTTCTGATAATATCATTCACATGTTTTACCAGTACATTCTGGTACTCCGTATTACCCCGCAGCATACTGAACACATCCTGGCAGACCTTCATCATAACATCCCAGAGACTTGCCTTTGATTTTGCAGTATAGACTGCTTTCAAAAGGCTCTCCGAGTCAAATATAGCATCTTCTGATTCCATCCCTCTGACCTTGCGATGAAGATAGGAAGTAATGGCATGTGTGTCTGCCTGACACTGCTCCAGAGGCCTGGCCGGCTCTTTCAGGTATTCCAGATACTCCTGATAAAGCGTGTCCCTCCTCTCCTTACTTTCCTCCCGCAGGGCTACATACAGATTCCGCATATAACTGTCAATATCCCAGTCATCCATCCAGACCTGCTTTTTCTCCGCAATCTCATCCAAAAGGCAGACCGGATTCTCATCCGAATAAACATTGGACAGGTTCCGCATCGCCTGACGCCTGCCCTTTAAAACATTCTCCGTTCCTTCTACAGGTGCGCTGACACCCATCCGAATTCTCATCTGGAGAAATGTATTTGCCAACGACAAAAACTTTCCCAACTTCCTCACAAATTCTTCCTTCTGATATCCGGAATCGTATTCCAACTGCTCCACCACAAAATAAAACGTGTTCTCATCACTCAGCATCAGAATCATCTCCTGCCCTCCGATGGTACTGTTCAGCAGATTTTCCAATGCCTTTTTGTTCTGTTCTAAATTGATCTGATGATCTGGTTTCACCTCGCAGCCGCAAACCCGGTACCAGATACCTTTTCTCAGATCTGAAATTTCTTCCGGTCTCCGGCTCTGAATCTCCGCCAGTTTTCTGGTCACCCGTCTGACCGCTTTTGGAAGTTCTTCCATAAATTCGTTCTTTACCACAAAATCTGATACCTGATGCTTGATTGCCTGCTGTGCATACCCGAAATCTGAGTACGCTGTCAGAATAATCACTCTGATTTCCGGATATTTTTCACGCAGGATTCCTGCCAGTTCCATTCCGTCCATGACCGGCATTCTGATATCCGTAATCACGATATGTACCGGAACTTTACTTTCTTTTAAAAATGTCAGTACTTGCTCTCCGTTCCGAAAGGAACCGACCACCTCGCACCCAAGCTCCTGCCATCTGGTCAAGTCTGTGATTCCCTCTCTGATGTTCTTCTCATCATCCACGATAATTACCCGATACACACCTGTTCCTCCTCTATCATCGGTATCCTGATCTGCACGATGGTTCCTTTGTTTATCTGACTTTTCACCACCAGACCATACTTTTCACCATATATATATTTAAGCCTGATATTTACATTCTTTAATCCCACTTTTTCTCTTACCGGCTTGTCATGTTCCTTCTCCTCACTTTCTCTTTGATACTGCAAAACATCAAACCCTACTCCATTATCGGTCACCGAGATCAGAAGATCCCCTCCGTCCCGGCATATACGAATTGCTACTACTGCATCCTCATCCATAGTTTCAATGCCGTGAATCACTGCATTTTCTGCAATTGGTTCAATGACAAACTTAGGAATCCTATATTGCTTAATCTCCTCGTCCTCCACCTCTATCACATAAGACAATTTGTCCTCAAACCTCATTTTCTGCAAATACAGGTAGAACTCTGTATATTTTAACTCTTCCCCTATGGTGATGATTCTTCTGTCACTCGTCTGAATACTTGCCCTTAACAAAGAGGATAATGCCGATACCATATTAACGATGCACTCGTCTGAACTCCTCTTTGCCTTAATCTGAATCGTCAGCAGAACATTGAACAAAAAGTGGGGATTCATCTGATGCTGTAAAAAATTAATCTCCATCTCATTCAACAACAGCTGCGATTGATACTTGTTCTGAATAAGCTCTTTGATTTCCGTCGTCATCTCGTTGAAGGCATCCCCGAGCATATCAATCTCCACATCGTTGTACTTTCTCATCTTTATCTCGTAATTCTTCTCCTTGGCGCTCTTCATCGCACAAACAAATTCATTGAGAAACTCTGTAGAACGAATCGACAGCAAAAATGCAATCCACAAAAATGCGGCAATCAGTACAATATTCAGCAAAAGATACGATCTCATCCCCCCAAATACCTTCTCTGAAAGCAACTTCTTAGGATAAAAATAGATAAAATTCATCCCCGTCTCTTTCAAAGGCTTTGCTACCACAAGATATGTTTCTCCCTCCTGCTCTATCTCCTGCTGCTTTTCCCGTACTCCCTCTGCAACGGAGGAATCCAGATATGTGCCCAGCAGCTCTTCCCTGTTGCTTGAATAAATCATTCCATTTTGATCTGTTATATATACCATAGAACCTTCATATTCAAGCAGGTCCTGATACTTCTTTTTGATATCTGTCTCCTTAGTTGCAATTAATATGCCAAGCTGCCTGTCGCTTTCAAAATCTGCCTTCAATCTTCTTACATGAAAAATAGTATTTCTTCCTGATACGATGGGTATACTGTAAACATATTCTTCCTCACGTTCCGAAAGCGTATCATACACCTTCCGTGATTCATTGATAATCGTAGTCTCTCCATTTGACTGAATATCCGTATACCCAAGCAATTCTCCATTATCAAATATTGATGCGTATTCAATCATATTCAGTTTTTTGGCATTACTGTACATCAGGATTCTTTGAAATTCTTTATTTAGCGCCTCCCTGCGGATATAAAATTCCGGATTTTCTTTGTTATAATAATCTTCATCCTCAATCCAGCTTCTGACCCCGCTGCTGGCTGCCAGCTCCAGTACGGTATTCTCTATAAGCACAAACGATTGATCAAGAGAATCTGTCATTGCAGAAACTGTGGTGTCAATATTGCTGGAAATATTGTCTTTCATACTGTTATACATGTAAAAAAACAGCATACCGCCCAACAATGTCATTCCACAGAACATGGCTCCTGTAAATAATAGAATAAGCCTGTTTCTGAGAGAAAAGAAGGAAAATTTCTTTTTTAAGTATAACATCTTTCCATCCTCCCCTTTATAATGGTTATCACCATTATAGCACAGAATTTTGAATAATGATGTCTCTTTTTGTCGATTTTTATCGAATTTTCTCGATTTTCTTCCTAGTTTTTCCACAATTCCCCTCTTCCTTTGCAACCTGTCCGCCAAATGTTTTTTATCCGACAAGTACAATTTGCATATACGCTCATCAACAGTAAAGCAGCCGATCCCCCCAGGAACCGGCTGCCTTAACGCCTAAATTATAAACGGACATGTCTGCTGACGCAGACATCACCATATATGAAAGTCAGATGCACAACCAGACGATTTCCTGCACATTACTTTTCAGCCTTTTCCAGATATCTGTGGATAATTGCGGCACATTCTGCACGGTTTGCCTGATCCTGCGGTTTTAAAAGCTGTCCGTCTGCTCCCTGGATGATACGGTTGGCAACCGCCCAGGACATTCCCTCTCTTGCAAATTCGCTGACAGAGCCCTCATCCGCATAGAAGGAAAGATCACCATCCGCCGTAACATCCTGACCGCTGTATGCTGCATAGCGGCGCATCATAACAGAGAGTTCCTCACGGCTTATGCTCTTATCCGGTGCATACAGTCCTGTATCTACATATCCTGTGACAATCTTATTCTCACTTGCCCACATCACCGCACTGGTATAGAATTCACCGTCTTTTACATCCGGGAACTTATCCTCATATGAGATCTCAGGACTGCCTGCCATTCGATAGAGAATTGTTACAAACTGTGCGCGGGACAGCTCTGTTTCCGGACCAAAGCGTGTTTCCTTCAAGCCGGTCATAATCCCTCTTTCACTCACATATTCCACATCACCATAGAACCAGTCATTCTCATCCACATCCACAAATGCCAGAGGCGCCTTCGTCAAGCGTTCCAGCGCTTTGTCAATTTCTTCCTGTGTGGCATCCCGTTTCAGCAGAACTTGTTTCGCTGCTTCCAGAGCATCTCCCGGAAGTGCATTCTCCACGGCACGCTCCAAAGCGGTCTTATCGGTACGTACAGAGTACATCTTCATCAGCGGCGTACCCAAACCATAAGCATTCTCATTAATTACCTCACCTGCACCGTTGATCTTGCAGGCATACAAATCATCCGACATAAACGGACCGGCATAGTACCAGTAAGAACCATAGGTATCATCCGTATTGTCCATCGCAAAGAAGATGGCATAATAGGTATCTCCGTCCAGATGGATACCCGGCTCAAAAGTAAAGGTGTTATCACCGTCTTTTACGCTGTCCGCCGCCAGACGTGCGGTACCCAGACAAGTATCCAGAGTGAAATTGTCCTCCTCCAACGTATAGATGCTGATCAGACAATCACCGAACGGACCTGAATATTTCCTTAATTTTACCTCCAGCTTATCAAAGTCAACATCCTCTGAACCAGTCTTAAAAGTAGCATAACGGTAACGCTGGTCAGACTTTTGTCCGAAAGTAGGCTGAGCAGTCTGGTTCACACCTGTAAAATAATCAAATGCTACATCGTAAGTCTTCCGTTCAACCAGCCCCTCCACAGCGCTGCGGATCGCCGCAGCAGCATCCAGAAGTTCTTGTGTTGTTCCTTTTTCCGTCAGAGCTTTTCCGGCAGCGATGGCATCAGTCAGTGCCCCGGCAGTGGAAGCAACATACAAGTCTAAATCTTCTCTCGCAGCTTCTGTCAGAGCTGTATTCAGTTCTGCCAACGCCTGATCATGTTCCATAAGTCCGGCTGTATTCTCCTGTAAGGTGATGGTCACCTTCTTTATACCGGCAGGTATCTGAACACTGCCCCTGGCAGCATCAAACGTGCAGCCCTCTGAGACAGATTCGATGTTGTCTACGAATGCCAGCAATTCCAGACTGACTGTATTCTCCAGTTCGTCACCCGTCAGTTCAAAGGTGACAGTCTTATCGTTGGTATTCATATGGAAACCAATCCGTTTCCCGCCGCCGCACAGATAATTGGAAATCTTAATTTCCTCACCATCAGCATTAAACTCCAACGGCAGACCACGTCCGGCAATTATGCTGCCGTCTGCCTTCTCCGCAAAGAAGGAGTCGATCAGCACCTTGGTAGCAGTAGACTGCCCCCACATATGCTGGCAGGAACCGCCTCCTCCAAAGGAACTTTCCCGATCCCAGACCGTATTGTCATTGGGGTAGGCTACGCCTTCCCACCATCCATAGAGGCCTCCCATGGAGTTATTGATCATCCACAGATAAGCCTCAATACCGCCGTCGCGCCATTTTTCTCCGCTCAAAGCTCCGGAGAAGTAGCCCGCATTATAGGCAGATGAGAAATATCCATGAGGATAACCGCCCATATTATAAGGAGAGTCAAACACTGTACTCTTCTGCTCTGTAATAAAATCATAGGTCTGATCCGTCATATCCAGCAGCCAGGAATCCTGATCCGCTCCAAAGAGATAACCATCCCAGTCCCAACGGCCAAACAGGTAATGAGCCGCCCAGTTGCCGTCCCGAACATCCGAGCGTGCAGACAGTTCATTTGGAACTACCATGCTGATCGGGATATAGTCAAAATCATATTTCTCCATGGTGTCAGCCAGAACCGCTTCCACACTCTTTCTCAGACTGTCATATTCTGCCTTTGCCCAGTCATACTCCGCTTTATAGCTTTCGTCTCCGGTCTTGGCATAGAATTGATCACAGATATAAGAATAAGTGGTCAGACCGAACAGTGAAGCCCAGTTGTCAATTACCCAGTAGCCATAGCTGTCAATCGCATCTGTCCTCTTCATGATTCGGGCCGGATTACCATCCTCATCTAAAATGTTCTCATTGTAAACTTCCCGCTCAGAAGCAATTTTATGTGTGTTGGTTTTGATGCCTGCATGTCCGCCGTTGTCTTCAAAGAAGCTCAAAACAGTATCAAAATCGCCGGTTTTCTGCAGATACAAGGCGAAAGGCCAGGAGAATTTCCATGCCGCATCGGGATACTGAATATTCATCAGAATATACTGTGCGTAATCTGCAAAATGCTCCGTATGACCAGATTCAATCAGCGAAGCCAACATGCCGATTACATCATGGTCAAACACCCGGTCATAGCCATTCTCTCCTACATGAAGTTCATATCCGTCAGAGATAATCAGCATATAGATGTAACCTGCCTTGTAGGCATTGATCAGCTCTGTATATTTCTCCGGAACAGACTGAATATCGATAACCTTTTCCAGTCTGGTATTCCAATAATCCTTCATATGATTATAATGTTCATCGAAATTACCCTGAGCAGCCAAAACTGCATCTTCAGGATAAGCGTAACTTCCGCCGAACCGGTCCGCACCAATACAATATTCCCGAACTACGGTTTCACCTGCCTGAACCTGCCTTACATTCTTCGCTGCATCGTTCAGCGGAATCAGATCACTGCTGACTCTTGGCAGAAGCTTGACCTCATCATTGTTATTGGCTACGGTCATGCGGGAATAAGCAACCTCATACTTCTTACCGTCTATGACAACCAGATCTGCAAAATTCTCGATCTTGTAGTCCATGCCGTTTTTGCTGTACTCACTGACAAAGCAAGGCAGATATCCTTCTGCATTATACCAGTTGATAGATTTGGAAGGCAGTCCTGTCACGCCAAAAGTAATCACTTTATTACCATTATCCCGAAGCCGATAGGTTCCATCCACCCAGGCAATGGGGGCATCCTTATCTCCTTCCCATCCAAAAGAAGCTGTCAGACCACTTGCATAGGCATTTGCAAAGCTGCCGGTAGTCTGACTGGTCTCTACAGCCGTAATTGCTGCTGACAGGAATATGTACTCACTGTAAGCTTCCTCATTCGTCAGACCCTCGTTTTCCAAAACAGCCTTTGCACTGTCCAGAGCTTCTGTAAGCTGGTTGATAAAATACGCATCAATTTCTTCATTGAGCCATGCTTCAGCTGTTATAACCGTTTCCTGCAGCAGATCAATGTAATCGGTTCCGTCATCCGCCTCACTTCTGCTCAGCGTAATACCGGACATCGATGTATTGCCCCAGACATTTGCCTTATTCGTAAGCTTTCCATAAATCTCAATAGAAGTACCAGGCGCTACGGTAACCGCATACTTCAGCAGTTTCGAAGAACCGCCGGCTGTCAGTTCGGTATTGGTGTAAATGGGATTCTCCAGATCACCGTCGGCATAAATCCAAATCGCTGAACTTGCCTGCCAGATACCAGAAACGAAAGACAATGTCTGAATTGCATCCGCTGCCGGGATTGATATCTTCCAGCCTGCTTCCTCTTCCACCGGACCGCTGTACTCTCCGTTGCGGTAGCTGAGTACGCCGCCTTTTTTTAGTCCGGTGCTGGTTTCCGTCGGCATACCTCCGGACCAGGAATAGGCAACAGCAGAATCAGAAAAGCTGGATGCCAGTTTCATCTCGCCTAACGTCTCAAACTGGATAATATCCACTGCTTTTTTCTCTGCAACTGCATTTTCATCCCCGATTACAACCCGAAGTGAAGCAGGTGTGTTCTCAGCAATCCAGGCATTGTTTTCATTGATCTTACCGGACGGAAGAGAAGTTTGGGCGTTACACCACCAATAGTTATCATCTTGACTGGTTGTCTCCTGTGTCAGTGCTACTGCATAGGTCACGCCGGCTTCCAGATGAATGTCCTCGCCAAACCCAAGAGTCAGTGCTGTATTGCTGGTAATCTGATCCGCAGGAATTGTTGTACCGGCCAAAAGCTCCGGAGTGTCTCCCATCTTATAAAGTCCCGCAATCAAAGCACTGGGACTTCCCTTTTTAATCAGTGCCACCTGAACATCAGACAAAATACCACTAACCTTGGGCGTAAAAGTCTGATAACGCATCACCTGATCTTTCACCTGACCAAAGGTTCTGCCGCTTGCAGCACTTACATTCATAAAATCAATGATCTCTGCCGTCGGCTCCTCCTCCTCCGGAAGTGCCTTTCGATTAATCTGCTCGCTGGTAATATGCATCCAGTCCACGGTTCCCTCTTTCGTAAGATCCATGGTACCGGAAGCATTTGCAACCTCCACCAAAACCCGTCCATTGTTCTTCTCTTTCTCCTGCCCCGTTTCCGCAGCAACTGCCACAGGCGCTGCTACTGCAGCCGTGGAAAACGTCATAACCGAAGCAAGCATCAAAGAAAGAACTTTTTTCATTTTCCAATGCAACATTTTCTCCCTGTCTCCTTTCCTTAATTGTTTGATAATACCTTCTGTCCCGTACTCTTTTGCTGTTTTTATTATATTTGAATTCTTAATAACAATAAATTTATAATCCTTACTTTTCATTGTAACAAATTGACTTTTTCTCCACCCGGAAGACGATGCCTATAAATTTTTTTACCACTTTTTGTATTCTTTCGATCTTTTACCGCCAGATCTTGAGTATAAAGGAACAAAAATGGCCTCCCCGGAGGATTTTATCGTATGGGAGGCGAAGCTTCCTGTACAACAAAAACAGGCAGGAAACCACCCGGCCGTTTCCAAACGGAGGTTCCCTGCCTGAACACACAACACTTTGATACAGTGATTGGTTCTTTATAAAATTATTTTATGCCCTTCTCCAGATATCGCTGGATCATCGCAGCACCTTCTGCGCGGTTTGCACTTCCCTGAGGATCAACAAAAGTGCCGTTATCTTTTCCTTTTATGATTCCGGCTCCTACTACCCACTTCATGGCCTCCTGTGCAAAACTGCCGACTTCATTTCCGTCCCGGAAGCTGTTTAAGTCTGCTTCTTCACTGACCGGATCACCTTTATACTGTGCGTAACGATACAGCATCACTGCAAATTCTTCACGGCTGACAGCCTTTGCCGGAGCAAAAAGTCCGGTATCAGCGTATCCGTTTACAATTTTATTTTCGCTTGCCCACATCACAGCATCCGTATACCAGGTTTCGTCTTCTACATCCGGATACAGTTCCTGATATTCCACATCGGTCTTACCGTTCATACGATAAAGAATCACCACTGCCTGAGCACGTGTGAGGTTCTCAAATGGTTGAAAAGCAGCATCTCCCATACCAGTCATAATGCCGTTCCCGCTGACCAAACGAACTGCTTCATAATACCAGTCGCCTTCTTTTACATCCTCAAAGACCGGAGCATCTGTTCCCTGATTCTCCACGTCATCACAAACTTTTTTCAGTTCTGCGGCTGCATCCTTCATCTCTGATACCGATGCCTGATTTGTATCTACTTTTTCGGCCACTTCCAGCGCTGCTCTCAGTTTCTCAACGGCACTCTCACTATAAGTTCCGCTCAGCATCGCTTCTGCTTTGGCTGTCTGCGCTTCCAACACAGCCCGGGCATCCAGCAGATCCTGTATTGCTGCCTGCGCCAGCTCCAGTGCAGAGGCATTTGTGACCTTTGCTTTCTGGGAATCATTCAAAGCATGATATTGCTCTTGTATCATATCAACTGCTTCCTTATCAGCAAGGCGGATATTCTCCATATCCGGAAGCATCTTTATCACCTCTGTCATACGCTCCGCGGGAGTTTTGCCTGCTGCCGCTTCCATCTTTTCAAGCAGACCTGCATCTACCTTTTCCTTTTCTTCTTCATTCAGTGCATCATATCTTGACTTAATCTGTGCAATTTCGGAGGGATAAAAATAAGAAGTAATGTCCTTCACATCCGGCAGAGAGGTAATTCTGCTCTGAATCTCATCACCTGTAAATCCGGTATCCCCGGTATTTTCATAGCAGTAAATATAACCCAGATCATTATACCAGATCAGAGAACCGTCCTCTGCAATATCAATAGACTGTGAACAGTACTCCGGCTGTCCGATTCCCGTCCAGACTTCATAATTGGGTTCCGTCTGGCCTTCACAATCGCTGATCACCCACATCTTCTGGCTCTTTCCATCATATGGAACAAAGTAAACATATACCTGCTGATGATTCTCCTCTGTCGCATAGGCTGTGGAAACAGCCGCGGAACCCTTAGTCTTGATATCGTCTATCGAATAGATGGTAGTCATCGTTTCCGCATCAATCACATTCACAGGTTCATTGCTTCCCATCGTACCTCCGCCTCCGCCGAGATAGATTCTTCCATTATAAATAACCGGTGATGACTGCGTACCGCCTCCGCTGTAATCCGATTTCCACTCTGAGCGGCTGTCCCTGTTGAAGGTTCCATCCTCATTCAGCTTAATGGCAGTGATCCCTGCACAGCTTCCATTTGCTCCCACCGCATTATGTGAGATATACAATCTTTCATCTTCTTTACAATAATACGGTTTTGCCTTGTTCACTCCATCCAGGTCCAGTGTGTCCACCACTTCACCTGTCTTAAAGTTTACAGCATAAAAAATATTCTGACTGTTATTTCCAAAATAAATACAGTCTCCCACAAATGCGGATGCATTCCAGGAGAATCTGGCTTGTTTTCCTTCATAGGATGTACCCACATTCAGATCGATTCCCGTCTTTTTCCAGAGTGCAGACTTCACTTCTGTGGAACTGTCCGGATCTTCATCCACAGTATCAAAACATACATAAGAACCATTTACGTAAGTTGCAGTCGTAATATAACCATCATGATACATAATCGGTGTCTGCATATCCATCTTATCAATGGCTTCCGTCACATAAAGCTGCTGCATCGTATCCGCATCAAATACCCGGATAAAAGATCCGCTTACGTCTACATCACCCAAGGAGTTGGCTTTACACGGCATGAAAATCTTTCCATCTCCGTAAGCCAGATAGATAAAGAACTGGTTAATACTTGTCCCGTATACTCTCGCACTTCCCACAGCTTTTCCTGTCGCAAGTTCAATTTTCCAGATTCTCTGATCCAGATAACAATACATGTAGTCACCTACAAGGATGGGCGTTCCCGGTGTGGCATTCCATCCGGTGGTTGCTGCATCACCAAGTAATGATGTGGAGTTAATCTTCCACCGCTCTTTTGTCTGCTCCTGGCTGATCGGTGTTTTGGCATAGGATACACCCGGAAGATCCGCATGTCCCAGAAATTCCGGCCAGTCAAAGGCAGTGGGAGAAAGCGGATATTCAACGGCATACTCCAGGGTGTTGATTATGCTCTCCGCATCAAGCAGAATGCTGTAATTTGTTACAACCTCTTTTGCCTCATCACTGAGGGCATCGTAAGAAGCCCGCAGCTCTTCGACCTGTGTCTTCCTCTCCAGACTTACGGTTCCCAAACTATCCAATGCCGCAATCAGATTTTCCACCTTCTGCTTTTCTTCAGCTGTAAGCTGCTTTCTTGTAATATTTACCTGAATTGTTGAAGTAAGGTTCTGACTCGTATCGGTCACAACAATTTCCACTTTAACAGGATCATCCGCTATCTCTTTAGTCACTCTGGTGGTATTGGCTCCATCCACTGTCATAGATGTGCTTCCTGTCCTGGAAGATGTCTTCGCTGCAGAAACCGTCACCTGCTCCGTATTCGCCGGAACCTGTATGTCATATTCCATTTGAGCCGGATCAAAGGTTACCAGATTCCTGCTGCTTTTATCTGTAGTCACGGTAAGACTGCTCAGAGAAAGATTACGGGTTACCGCAAACTGATACGTATGTGCAGTTCCTTCCTGCCCTTCGGGAGGCGCTACCGTAATCGTGAATTCATTCACCCCATTGCGCAGACAATAATCGGCGGTTGCTGCTGCTCCTGTATGATCCAAAACCACACTTACGGGAACCGAAGTATAATTGTTTGTATAATTCAGCGTAACTACCGCATCTTCTGCCGCCGGAATTGCACGGAAGATCAGTTTATCCGGCTGCACCGTATTGGTCGTATTATCATAATGAGTCACTGTTGCTGTATAAGACTGCGTGTCTGCGGAAAATGCCGGATACAATTCCACCTCCGTGCCGCTTCCTCTGGTGATACTTAAAGAGTTCAGAACATATCCGGACTCTTCCGTATCTCCATATCCCACCACGTCTGATGTCACCTCTGCCCTGACTGGCTGTACCATTGCAGTTCCGGGGGCTGCTGCTATAACGGATGCTGCAAGAAGCCAGCTGATCCATTTCTTAGATTTCATATTGTACATTCAAATCCTCCTTCTGTTCCGATTATGCCGGAACAATTCCTGTTTTTTCTGCTTTATACCACTCCATAATTTTTATCGTACCAGATATCTTTACTTTCTTCTCAACCCTCTCTTCCTTTCTTTTTATCTATCTTCAACCGGAGAACCCGGATTATTTTCCCCCATGACTTTCCCAAATAAAAAAATGCCTTCGGCATCTCAACTCCCCTAACCCCTCAATCTAGATCGGAAGAGCGTCGTGCAGGGAAAGAGTGT
>UQAW01000070.1 GCA_900539175.1 uncultured Lachnospiraceae bacterium | reverse complement strand
TAATATTTATTGAAAATGGTCATGTTTATTTTGTACTATTTATATTCTACCACTATTCCAAACTTAACTGTTCAATCATCGGATTCAACCTGTTTTTTCCTCCTAGCCTTCAAATTTACCATATTTTTTCACTAGTTCTGCCACTTTTTTTACCCTTGTAACTGTTGTATTCGGCACAACCTGATCTCCCACTCCCAATACAAAGCGGTGATCCTTTCTCATTATCTTCAGTGCTCTACACACCCATGCTTCAAACTCTTCCTCTGAATAACTTTCATCAAAGAAACCACTTGGAATACCACCCCAGATAATTGTATTCTCCAGAACATGTTTACGCAGATCCTCAAGTTCAATATCTCCTACCGGTGATGGCGTTACCGCTTCAATAACATCAAACCCGGCGCAGGAGAGCTTATGCAGAAGCGGATTTAGCGTACCATCCAGATGTACCATGGACTTTTTTCCTGCCTTTTTGATCAGCCCGGTCCAGTCCTCATGCACTTTCTGGATATAGGTATCATAGAGATTTCCCCCAACCATCTCGCTGCTGAGATTGTCCGGTACAAAGATACATTCTGCGGGTGAATCGATTGCAATCTTCGTTGCTGTCGTATGCTTTTCTTCCATACATTCCAACAGCTCCTCGAATTCTTCCGGTTCCTCATTCATAAGTTCGAGCACCACCGTCTCCAATCCGGCTTTGAGCGCAACCAGTTCCATCATCGGCGATTTTGGTGTATAAGCCAATACAATACCGTTATCCCCCACTGACTGCAGCCTCTTCTCAGCCAGTTCATAATCCGGCACATACTCCACATTCTCATACAGGTATCGGAATGCTTTCAGATCGCCCGCATCTTTGATCATAAACTCAACGGGTGCAAAGCTGTAGGTACTGTCTACATATTTCCAGACTTCCTGCAAATTACCATAAGGTGTCTTATACCGGATGATTCTTTCCCTTTCATTCTCCAGCACTTCCTCTTCCACATTATGATAAATCGTCTTAAAGGGGAAATAAGCCTGCAGATAAAATCCTACCTCTAAATCCTTATGCAGCTTCTGCAGGCCGTCATCCGTTAAGCCCCCGGACAGATTTCCTCTGCCCATCGCCGCATACGCATCCGGTATCATCCTCTCTGCTTTCAAGTAACTCAGCCAGTAATCCAGATCTCCAAACCACGGTACATACTCCGGCTTTTTACCGTCCAGTACCCGCTTCACATCATCTCTTCTGCTCATAGCAAATCCCCCTGCTATTCCCCACAAATATCTGCAATTGTTTTTCTCAGAAGCCAGTACATCATTCCGTAATCAACCGGACAGAACAGTCTTGTTAATTTGGGAATGATGTACCGGATCTGTCTATTTCTTTCCTTCTATAAAAAATGTATGTATTTCAAAAGGCTTGCTTTCAAATGCAAGCGCCTGCTCCTGCAGTACGCATGGCTCCTGCTTTTCTTCCGTGAGTCTGCAGTTCCATACCTGTCCGATCTTTGGACTTAACTTGATGCGTTTTGTCTGGCTGACGCCGCTGATATCATGAACCCGCAAAATCCATCCGGACTGATCTTCGGAACGTTTCCATGCCGAAAGCAGCATATCCGGCAGACCTTCCGGAAGAAGATCTTCGATCTTCCCTTTTCCTTTTGCTGCAAAAGGCTGTGAGCGGTAAGCCTGTGCCTTCTGCCATACACCTGCCTGATTCCATTCGCCTGCATATGGCATCAGGCGATAAGAAAATGCCATCTCTCCCTGACTCCACTGCGGGAAATTGGTTCCCCAGGTATTGTTAAATAACTGCATCATAACGACCGGTTTCTGCTTGCCCGGATTCGGTTGGAACTTCAGAACGCCCGGCTCCCCAAATGACAGAAGCGGCATATCCTTTGGCATCACCGCAAAACCGCAGTTTCCGTCTTCCACTGCCATCCAGCTTTCCACACAGTATAAATCCCTGTTGCAATCCGGCAGAATATCTTCTTCCGGATTCAATACACAGCCCAGCTTATTCAGGCGGAACTCAGGGTTGCCGGCAGCAAGCGGAAAGGCAAGATATCCGCTCTCCAAAAGCGGAGTAGGATGCTTTTTGTGTATCTTTACTGAGAAATCTGCGAAGGTGGCATCTGCGCCCAGGGACAATACAAATTCCAGTTCTTCCCCATCCCCATAGAGCTCTGCACTTTCCTTGTTCTGCATCTTCCAGATCAGAACACCTGCAGACGTTGTATTTTCGAGATGCACGTCTGTCATCTCAGGTCTAAAGGTGAGATGAGGCTGTGTTCTGGGATAACCTGCTTTTCCCAGATCATTGACTCCCCAGTCACGCAGATCATAGGCATAATCCTTCAGATACTGCAGTAATTCCTCACCGGAATAGATGTCATACCGGTATTCACCAAAACCACTGGCTGCATCCGTATCCACCCATTCCTTGTCATTTTGTTTATCATAAAAAGAGGTCAGCATCCCGCTCTTGCTGTCCAGACAAAGACGCAGATTTTCATTTTCCAGAATTGCCCTCTGCCCCTCCATCCGTCCGATCGTCTGTTTGGAAAATGCTTCCTCTGCAAAAGTAAATTCTGCACTTCCAAGAGCCGGAAGCGGCAAATCCGCTGCCAGAGTACCGTCTGCAAGTTCATAGACAGGATATCTGTTGTTCTCTTCGTCAAGAACGCAGGTATAAGTTTTTTCTTTGGGGAGCAGATGCCCGATCTCCACCGGGCAGACACAAGGAACTCCCAGACTTCCAAATACGGTAAATCCTTCCCCGGACGGTATCTGAGCGCATGAAACTTCTTCCAACCCCAATACGGACGTTTTCGCGCTTCGCAGGTAATCCAGTTGTTCTTCCCAGGATTCCTGCAATTTCAGATAATCCGGATCTGTCTTACAAAGTTCCTCAAACAGCTCCCTATTCAAATTTCCGGAGCCCCAAAAGCGGAAGCCCCCCCATGGCTCCCCGTGTGCTCTTGGGGGAAGAATAGAAACCTTGGTATCAATACTCCAGGTATGTTCTCCAAATAACAATAATTTTTCATAAGCATTCTCTTCCATGCTTTTCGTATCCGCAACAGGAAGCTGCATCAAACGCTGTAAGTTTACCGCTGCTTCCCGATTCGGCAGCGAACTTTGCAGCTTGCGCATAAGTGAAACTCCCTGAGGTGTGGAACCTACGCCGCGAATCCAGGTATCGGACATATCTCCGCGGATCACAGGAAACTCGATGCCGGCTTCAAGCATGGCATCACCAAAGTCCTGCAGGGTTCCGATCTGAACCGGAACACCGGGCAAGTCTCTTTCGGCCTCTTCAAAAAGTTCCTGAAGGAACTTTGCGTTCTGTGCCCCCTGATTATCTCCGGTGTGAATCATGGCAAGCCAGTAGGGATACTCCCAGTCATCCGGCGGAAGCAGACTGGAACCATAGCCGCCCTTCGAATAATAAGTCAAAACCCGGCCGCCATCCGGTCCTTCCCACCAGAACAGACGCGGCAGATCCGGAGATGTGGAACAGTCATTGCAGCCAAGATGCAAAAATGTCACCCCTGCCTTATGCAGGATCGAAGGAAGAATCCAGGTATGTCCCGGTACATCCGTCATCTTTGCCGCGTGTACTTCACGACCGTACTCCTTTTCCAGACGTCTGCCGATCAGCAGCCCTCTGGAAAAATCTTCGGCTCCGCAGGCCTCCGTATGCGTAGTAAAGGGAAGTGCATGCCATACAAGCTGTCCGCTGCGCAGAAAATGTTCCGTCTCCTCTTTTATGTTTGCATCTGCAATCCCTTTTATCGTTTTATCCATACACCATGCCGGAACCGTCCAGGTATACCGTCTGCCCTCCGTCTCATCCTCACTGCTGCGGCAAACATCCAATGCACCTTGAATCATGCCTTTACTGTACCAGTCCGTAACATTTTTGGCCAAATCCGTAAAACCGATATCAAAATGTGTTTTAAATGCAACGAATACTTTTTTCGGCAATTGTTTCATCGTCTCTTTCTCCAATTCTCACATCTGTAATTACTTCTGTCATTCCTTTTACAATTGATACTTTTCTGCTTCGTCATACATCGCAACCGCATTGCGAAGCGGGACATCTCTGGTGAGAATATTACAGGTAGAGAGAATATATCCGCTCCCCTTGATACCCACATCGATGGTTTCCCGTACTACACGGCGCACCGTCTCTTCATCCGCAAACGGAAGAACCTCATTGATGTCGATATTTCCCATCAGACACAGCTTTTCCCCGTAACGTGCTTTCAGATCCCGGATATCCATATTGGCAGTAGGCTGCAGAGACTGCAGACCGTCAAATCCTGCTCCTACAATATCATCCATTACCCGCCGCAGATCTCCGTCCGTATGCATGAAGACCGGAATGTCTTTGTACTTTTTGATACATTCCACCTCATGACGCAGCGCCGGGAAAATAATCTCCCGCATGCTTTCCGGTGAAATGAACGTACCGGAATTGTATGCAATATCATCCCCGATCAGAATTGCATCTGCACCGGCATCAATCAGCCGTTTTGCCAGTTCCGCATAATGTTCTGCCAGTTCCATGGCAAACTTCGCCACAATCTCTTCATCTGTACAGGTATATACCATAAAATCCTCAAAACCATACAACCATGTCATGGGCGTTAAAACCCCTTCGGTCTGTGCCATAATAAACAAATCGCACTTTTCTTTATAATTTCTGATTTTCTGCACACTGGCATCATAACATGACATCTCAGGAAATTTCAGCTTTGGTGTGTCCTCTACATCCTCAAGAACCTTCTTGATAATCTCATCGTTGATCGGAGTGCGGCGGCGCACAGAACCCCAGGCATCCTGTGTAATCCACTTGCCGTCGGCTTCTGTTTCCAAAGTCGTTTCCGGTGTCCCTGCACACCATGTATTAATCAAATCCATATTCAGCTTTTTGGAAGCATTGATAATCGTATCCTGTGTAACGATTTCATCTCCGGTCAATGCCAGCATCAATTCATCACTGATTCCAAGCTCTCCCTTCGGTACCTTGTCTACGGCACGATGCTCAATCGCTGCCATCACACGTTCTATATGATTCATGCTTCATTTTCCTCCTTCACTGTGGGATATTCATTACAAAGCAGACGATAGGGTGCTTCATCTTCCTCGATTTCCGGAAAACGGCCGATCGACGCGTAGAAGCGATTATCGTTTTCATCATCGTTGCACATGGATACCTCACCCAGAAGCACAGCCCCGCTGCCCTCTTCCACATGGAAATCATGGTACATATACGGATAAATCGTAATACTCTCTCCCGGTGTCAGACGAATCTGGCTTCCGGCAGGCACGGTATACTCTCTGCCGTCGCAATTTACCGTCACATCTGTATCCGCAAACGCTCCTGCCTCCGTAGAATTATATACGGTGATCAGAACATTTCCTCCGCCCCGGTTAATGATATCCTCCATCTTATTCCAGTGGAAATGCATGGGTGACATCTGTCCTTCTTCAATCATCAGCAGTTTTTCCGCATACGTTTTCGTATATTTTTCATTCTTGACATTTCCGTTCCGGATTGTGATCAGGGCAAATCCTACTTCCTCAAATTTTCCAAGCCCGTAATCTGTGATATCCCAGCCTAATTGATTGTCGCGGATTTCATCGTATTCATGACCTTTTTCCTTCCATTCCTCTGCCGTCCATCCGCAAAACGGCGGAAGTTTAAATCCATTTTCGTTAATTAACTGCTCCATTCGGCGGATTGCCTGATTAATCTCTGATCGTTTCATATTGTCTCCTTTCCATATCCATAAGTTTTTGTTTCATCATACAATGCTTCCAGACTTTCCATCTTCCAGTCAGGAGTGGAACCATTTCCCATCGTGAGCAGAAAACGTCCGTCCGGACGCCGGAAGGCATCGATAAGCGTCCGTACTTCCTCGCGCACTTCTTCCACAGTTCCAAAAGGAATCGTCTGCTGCACATCAAAGCCTACAAGGAAGCAGATCTGACCACCGTATTTCTCTGCTGTCTGCGGCTGATCCATGGCGTATTTTTGAATCGGATGGATTACATCCAGACCGATCTCTATGAAATCGTTCATAAAAAGATCGATATTTCCGCAGGTATGCAGCCAAAAATGCATCCCAAGATCATGCGCCTTATCAATCAACTGCTTATAATAAGGTTTGAAAAACTCCTGAAATATCTCCAGTGAAAAAAACGGACCTGTCTGTGTCCCGATATCATCCGTGACAAAAATACCATCCACGCCCAGTTCATTTTTTGCCCGCTCCATAATACGCATATAGTATTTGGTCAGTTTCTCAAACAGCTCGTGCACCTCATCCGAATACAGGTAAAAATCTGTCAAGGCATTTTCCATGCCGCGAAGCGACCACAAACGCTCAAAAAAGCAGAAGCACCATCTGGCAAGCGTATATTTATTTTCATTTACTTTTACATCAGGAATCAGGTGCGGGTATTCCGAAGACGGAAAGCTGTCATATACGGCTTCCATGTCTTCCCACTCTTCAGCAACGCTGTTCTGATCGATTCCAACACCTTCTTTTTCCTTCACGCCCCTCGGCGCCCATCTATAATCCGGAGCATCCTCCGGCGCCTGATACGTATCCGGCATCTTCAGATCAACAAAATCCACATCCCTCGGCTGGGTCTCAAGGAAGGACTCATACGCTTCCTGACGTTCGCCGAACACTTCCGGAAAAATCCACATATCATAAAGTATGGGCGGACGGCTGGCACAGCCTCTTCCTTCAATCACTTTTTTGATTTCCTCTTTTTCAAGATATTCCATGTTTCATTTTCCCCCTTTCCCTAAACCATTACAAAACTCTTCCACATCTATCTTTCCCCTTTATTATAAAGCCAGTTCTTCAAACTCTAAATAACCAGATCTTCCATTTATGTTCCAATCCTTCGAATCTCTCAGGTACATAGGTCTTCTCATCATTTACACTCAAAAATTTTTCAGATTCCTTCATGGCGAAATCAAAAAATAAGAATATCCCACGGAACATCTCGTGCTGTAAAGCATGGAGTTCCGTGGGATATTCTTATTCATTTTGTCATCGGCAGACCATCTGCTGATATTCCTTTGGTGAAGTACCGACCCGTTCTTTGAAAATACGCCCGAAATGACTGGGATTTTTATACCCCAGCAATCGGCTCACCTCTGTAGCCTTGACATGTCCGGAAGCCAGCATCTTCTTGGCTTCCTCCATACGGATATCTGTAAAATAATTCCAGATACTGTCTCCCGTCTTTTCCTTAAACAACTGTGAAAGATAGCTTTTGGAAATATACATATGCTCTGCTATATCATCCAGACTGCACACCTTATCATAATTTTCCCGGCAGTATACTTTGACTTGTGTAATCAGCTTATCGTCCGCTTCCTGCACCATACCGCCCTGATTTTCCAGGCAACGCAAAAATTCTTCCTTCACATAGGAAAACAACGCATCCAGTGTGACAAAACGCCGTAGTTTTTTTTCAATTTCAGCGTTTTCCGGAATTGTATCTTTCTCGCTCTTCGGCAGCTTTGTCTGATATAATTGGAGCAGCAAACCGGAAAACATCCGATGTGCCGTCTCCGCGTTGATGGACATTCCGTTCTTCAGCCCCTCATACAGGAGATTCAATTCTCTTTGGATCTCTTCTTCCGTTCCGAGAATCAGTTGTTCTTTCATATGTTCAAAAAGTTTTACCGTCTCCAAAATCGTGGATTTTCCAAAATGTTCGATTTCGTCATAACGGATCATATCCTTCTGCGGAAGATAAAAATAATACATGTTGGCAATCTTACATTCATTATAGGCATTCTGGAATCCATCCTGGCTGACAATCTCTCCACTGACCGTAAGAACTACATCTGCCAGCAGATATTCCTCCAGAGCACTTCTGGTCTCTTCTGCCAACTGCCGCAGAAACTCGTTCTCCGCCTGCCAGAGAAAAGGAACTACCATCTGATTATCCCGAAGCGGATACCACCCTGACTTCATACAGTCATCTGCAAACGTGGAAGGAAAGTTTTCCCCGGACGCCATCAGACATAATCCCTGAGTTTCCTTGCGCAAAAACTTTTCCGGAAGAAACGGAAGTATGGTTCCTTTTTCCAGAAGCGCGTGTACCGCATGTTTCTGTTCTCCGAGAAGCTGTCTTTGCTTTGCCGACCGTTCCTGATCCAGAATGGCTTCCACGTCATGCAGAGCCTCAAACAGCTTTTCCCTTGATACAGGCTTCAGCAAATAGCCTTTTGCCCCCATGTTCAAGGCCTGCTGAGCATATTCGAAGTCCCTGTATGCACTAAGGACAATGACCTTTGTATCGATCCCTCTTTCCCGCACCTGCCGCAGGAATTCAATTCCGTCCATGCGCGGCATACGAATATCCACCAGAACAATATCTGCATGCGTCTCGCCTAAAAGAGCCAGCGCCGCTTCACCGTTTGCCGCTGTTCCTACCACCTCGAGACGCTTTTCTGACATACGTATCAGCTTTTCCACAGACTGGGTAATCAGCTTTTCATCATCCACCAAAAGAACCTTATAGACTTCGCTCATAATGATTCCTCCCTGATTTTTTCTTTGATCGCCGGCATCCGCACGATGACCTCCGTACCTTCGCCCGGTTCACTTTTAATCGAGATCCCATACTGCGATCCGTACTTTAACACCAGACGTTCCTGAATATTCGGCAGACCGATACTCTTATGCTTACTCTCCCTGTTTTCACTTCTTACATGCTTCATCAGGCGTTCCAGAGTTTGCTCATCCATACCGGCTCCATTATCCCGGACTACAATCTGCAGTACCTCTTCTCCTACCCATGCAGAAATCAGCAGCTCACCATTTTCCTTATCAACCAGACCATGGTTGATGGCATTTTCCACAATCGGCTGTATAAGAAGCTTATGTATAACACATCTGCGAGCCTCTTCTGTAATATTCATAGATATAGAAAAGCTGTCACTATAACGAATTTGCTGAATCTTCGTATAACTGTTGATATAATCCAGTTCCTGTTGAAAATATACCTGACCGTCCTTTTCATATACCAGATATTCCAACATTTCTCCCAAAGAAGCGGTAACCGTCTCCACGTCTTCATGACGTTCCAGCACTGCAAGCGAATGGATCGTCTGGAGCGCATTATATAAGAAATGAGGATTGATCTTGGACTGTAAAGCCTCATACTCGGCATCCTTCTGCCTTAATTTTCCATAGTATACCTGGTAAATCAGAAACTCAATACGCTGACGCATCTCATTGTAGCTGTCATAAAGCATGCTGATCTCCTTCAACAGATGCTTCTGCTGAAGTTTTTTACCCGATTCACCGTCCATCTGATTCATCTCATTCGTAAGTATCATCAGCGGCTTTGTAACCTTCACTGCTACGACACAACCACATGCAATCATCAGCAAAACCGTAAGTATCGTCATGGAAAAAATAACAAACTGTACGGTGCCTAACTGCTTGTTCAATTCCACCAGATCCGACAGCACGACAAGTCTCCAGTTATTTACGGCAAGGGGCTGGGCGGAAGAAAGATTTATCATCTTCCCATTTTGATTATATACCCGTCCATTTTTTTCCGATCTCATATCATGGCTGTCCAGATAGTCCTGTACCTTTATTCCTGTACAGCGATTGTCTGAATTATAATAAATCGTATCATCTTCATCAATAATAAACGCTGTCAGACCGCCGTTATTTTTAATTTCAGAGAAAATTCCATCGATATGCTCTGTACTAAGACTTGCCAATATCACGCCCTGATTTCTGGTGTCATATTTCGTGATATCACGAATCACAAGAGAGATTGGAATTTCCCGCTGCATCTTATACAGAGAGGCACTGGCATAATAATCAGGATTCATAACCGGATAATACGTGATGCGCATATACTCTGTAGACGGATAGGAATCCAGAAGCTCCTTCAAAAATTCAGAACTTTTATTCGGCGCATGGTTGGCGTCATCGATGTAAACCTCAGCATTCTCGGAAAAAACGAACAATTGACGAATATCCTGCTGGGTGCTCAACAGCGAATTGATGGAATTCTGCACCGTTTTCACTGCAGTATACTGCTCATAAGGAGTCTGTTCCCGGCCACCTGTCACAACATCATACAGTTGCCGGTTACTCACAAAGAACATCAGGGTTTCATTGATATTCTCAAAATAAGCGTCAAGATTCTCTTTGATCTGAGTGGTAAGCTGTTCGTTATAGCCATATGCCATATGTGTAAAATATTCTGCCGTGATATGGTTAATACAACCACCCATAAACATAACCACGACAGAAGACAGGGTCGAGAAGAGTACAATCAATACCAGACGAACCGATAATCCCTTTTGCTTTTTTGATTTCTGCACGCTCATCTCCCTACCTTCCTATGATATTTTTTCTATTGTGATTATAACAACTTTCCTCTTTTTTCGTCAAGAATCACGTCTGTTACTGCCCTTGTGCGTCACTGTTCACCTGAGCAGTATGCTATTCACGATTCCATGCCGAAAAAGCTGCACGCATATTTTCAAGCGGAACATCCGGTCCCAGTTCGCTTTGACCAATCAATCCTCCTCCATTGACATAAAACAGTTTTTTCATCGTATCAGCACTGGCATAAATTTCTTCCGGCGTACCGAAGGGAAGTGTGGTCTGCCTGCTGATTTCTCCCCAGAACGTAATCTTTCCTGCATATTTCTCTGCGATTTCCTGCGGATTCATACACCATAACTGGGAATTCACTGCATCCACGCCCAGACGAATGAATTCCGGATACAGATCCATAATATAGCCATCGGAATGGAAAAACACCTTCTTCCCGGCAGCTTTTACCCGTCCGATCAGTTCCTCATAGATCGGCAGAAACAGCTTCCGCCAGGCTTTCGGGTTGATCAGCATCGCCCGCTGGGAACCCCAGTCATCATTGAAAGCAATCGCATCCACATCCATGGTAAGCCAATGTGTGAGATATACGTCATAAAAGGAACGGATGATTTCTACCAGAGCATCAAATTCTTCACTTTCCAGTGCAATATCGCAGTACAGATTTTCTGTTCCCCGCAGATACTGCAGCCGCTCAAAGACAATCACACATCCGCCGATAATAAATTTCCCTTCCTCGCGGGCCGCCTGAATATTTTTCTTCAGCTCCGGCTCCATCTTTTTCCACTTGTCTTTAAAAATCTGGATCGGCGGCTCATAGCCTTCGATTGCATCGTCATCTGCCAAAGGCGGATTTTTTACTTCGCCGATGATTCCGGCCTGCAGATTTCTCCATCCGCAGCCCCAATCATCCGTAAATTCTCCGATTTCAAACAATTCCGGCGTCGTTCCATGATCAATCGGACCGGGAATGGATGCAAAATCGGTTGGATATTCTTTTTTCAGTTCTTCTACCTGCTCCCCAAAGCGCCAAATGGTTCCCGGCAGCGTCCATAAGTCAATCGGCAGCCGATCCGGTCCGCGAAACTCCAGGGTGCGCAATACACGTTCTTTTGATGTCATTTTAAATTACCTCCTGATTAATTTTTTTATAGGCTCAGCGTTTAACCCTTCACGCCAGACTGGGTGATGCTCTCGATAAACTGTTTCTGGAAGAATGCGAACAAAATCACTACCGGAAGCAGCGCCAGCACGGAAGCTGCCAGAAGCTCGGAAATCTTCACCTCATTGATCGGTGACATGGACAGCTTCGCCAATGTTACCGGAAGTGTCATCTTCTCCATAGAATTCAGTACCAGCTTGGACCATGCAAATTCATCCCAGATAAAGGAAAATGCAAGTACCGTCAGTGCGGAAATCGATGGTTTCAGAAGCGGAAGCGCAACACTGATGAAACTGCGGACATGTCCGCAGCCGTCGATACGGGCTGCCTCCAGAATTTCATTCGGTACATATGCACAAAACTGACGCATAAAGAAAATACCCACTCCACTGATTGCAAAAGGAATAACGACACCCACGTATGTATCAATCAGATGCATGTTCTTTACTACCCCGTAAACCGGGAAAAAGGTCAATTCCTGCGGAATCATCATTGTAACCAGGATCATCAGAAAGAAAAAGTTTTTAAAACGGAACCGATACTTTGCAAAAACATAACCAATCAGCGTACAGCAGCTGACATGGATACAGATATAAAGTACGGATACACAGAAACTGGAAATAAAAGCTGTTTTAAGACCGCCAAGCTTCCACGCAGAGGAAAAATTCTCCCAGTGTATTTCCTTTGGAATCCAGCTAAAAGGGATCTGATAGATCTGGCCGGGCCCCTGCAGGGAAGCGGAAAACAACCACAGAAGGGGTAATACCATAATGAGAGTTACCAGAATCAATATTGCATAGATTATCGTTTTTTGAATCGTTTTCTTTTTTTTCGCGCCCATTCCTTACACCGTCCCTTCCTCAGACATCATATTTGTCATCTTCATCTGAATTCCAGTCAGTACCAGGATCACCAGCGTTAATGCAATCGCGATAACAGAAGCGTAACCTACATTTCTGGAATTAAAGCCCTGCTCAAACATATACATAATTACCGTCTCTGTAGAACTGTACGGACCTCCGCCGGTCAGAACCAGTACTGCTGAATATGACCGCAGATAAGTTATCGTTGAAATAATCATGGAATATACGATCGTCGGCATCAGCTGCGGTATCGTAATGGAGAAAAACATTTTAACAGATCCCGCTCCGTCAATCCTTGCCGCTTCATACAAATCAGCATTGATATTGGAAAATCCGGCAAGAAAGATTACTACATAGTAACCTACATATTTCCACACAGACAGCACAATCACGGTCATCATCGCAGTTGCCGGCTCGGAAAGCCATGGAATCTTGCTTTTTCCAAGTGAAACCAGAAGTCCGTTGATAAAACCGCTCTCTGTGCCAAACCAGCTTTTAAATACGATCGCCGCTACGATCATCGATGTAAGATAAGAAGCAAAAATTGCACTTCGGAAAAATCCCGCACCTTTTTTAATATTAAATAACGCAGTAGCTACCAAAATCGCAAAGACAATCACAAGCGGCACACTGAACAATGCGATAATAAATGTATTCTGAAAAGAAATCCTCACAATTTCATCTGAAAAAAAGCGGATGATATTTTTCAGACCTACAAATTTCGGTTTGCTTAAAAGGTTGTAGTCACAGAACATGTAGTAAATGTTCATAATAACAGGATAATAAAAGAAAACTGCAAAAAAAATCATCGTTGGCGCCACAATGGCTGTAACAAACCCCTTTTCTTTTAAATTGCGGGGTTTGGTTTTTCCGGGTAGCTTTTTCTTTGCTGCCATAACTCGTCCTCCTCTTTATGTCGGCAGCAGCTTAAAACCGCAGCCGTTGCTTCCTAAACGTGTCTTAAGAAAAGCAGGTGCTTCCTTTGCTTCAAAGGAGCACCCACTTATGTTATCTTATAAATTTATTCACTATCTGCTGCAATTCCTGCATTAATCTGCTCTGCTGCAGCCTTCATAGTGTCTTCTACCGGATCCAGACGAACCAGGATTTTCTCCAGTGCATCCGAATAAATGGAGGATGCCTCCTGGAATACATAAGGTGCCTCTAAGAAATTATATTTCGTGTTTTTAAGCTGCTCTCTCTGAATCATCTTCGCATCATAAATTCCCGATTCTTTCCATACTGCCTGGAAATCCGGATTATCATACTGTGTCAAATCTGTCAGACCACGGCCAAACTTTGCTGCAAATTCATCAGATACAAAAATGCTGATAAAGTCCAAAGCTTCCTCTGCATGCTCGCTGCCTTCAAATACGCCCCATTCAACGCCGCCGATACTTACAGGGTTTTCTCCGTCTGCACCGACAGGAGTTGTCGTAACGCCATAGTTGAAACCAGCATCATCTGTTGCAGGTACATCCCACTCACCGCTCATCCAGATCGCTGCCTGTCCGTTCAGCCATAACTGATTGCCGGTTCCGTCAATCTTCGGTACTGATCCGTCTTTTACCAGATCCTGCATATACTGATATGCCGCAACAGATTCCGGACTGTCAATCATGGTCTTTGTATAATCATCGTTCATCTGAACTCCGCCGTTTGCCCACAGCCAGTAATCGGTAGACCAGTTTCCGCCTTCAAATGCAGTCAGATAAATATCTTTGCCATCTGCAGTTTTTAATCCTTTTTCCTTGATATCTTTTGCAAGCTGAGTAACTTCCTCCATCGTAGCAGGCGGATTCTCCCATCCGGCAGCTTCCAGAATATCTTTATTATAGAACATAAACACGGAGTTGTTGCCAAAGGTCATACCGTAAATCTTGTCTTCATAAGTCATACGAGCCAGCTGTCCTTCTGAAAGGTTCTGATAAATCGGCATCTCTTTTACCCCATCTGTGATATCCACCAGAAGACCTTCCCGCGCAAACTCTTTCATCCAAACCATCTTACCGATATCCGGAACATCACCGCTCTGAAGCATAATTAATTCCTTTTCACGCATGTCCGCTCCGCCGGCACCCCAGGTAACAGTAATCGGTTCTACGGTTGCGTTCGGATACATCTCTTTGTACATATCCATAGCAATGTCGATACCGTCATCCGTCTCACCGGAACATACGATCCGAAGCGTGAACGCTTCCTCTGACTTCACTCCATCTGCAGCTGCATCCTTCTGTGTATCTTCGCCTTTAGAAGTTGAATCTACAGATGTAGAATCTGTTGATGCGGAACTTTTTGACGTAGAGTCCGCTGTTTTATCATCCTGATTTCCGCAGCCGGCTAACAGTGAACCGCACAATGTCAAACCCATCATCATTGCAACCATTTTTTTCATAACCAAATTCCTCCTTTGTTTCGTTAAGTTTTTTGATAGTTTTATTATAACTTCTTATGGTCAATTTATAAATAACCGGATCGGCTAATTCCTGTTCTGATCCTTCGGAGTTTTCCGTTTACGCCGCAATTCATACCATTTTTTCCTCTTCTGTAAGAAATCCCATCATAAATTGAAAGGCTCTGTCAGAATATCCCGGCAGATATTCATGACCATAATCATAGTAAATAAGTGCCTCTTTTGAAGATTTTATTTTGTTATATACTGCAAACTGCGTAGACGGCGGACAAAGATCATCCAGCAAACTGACCGCCTGCAATACCTCTCCTCGAATCTTCGGAGCAAGATTCTGCACATCCAGATATCCTAATTTTTCAAAAATCTGTTTTTCCCTCTGATGAAGCGGATCAAAGTGGCGAAAATACGACCAGAGTTCTGCATAAGCGCTCTTTGTCAGATCCATCTCCCACACTCGTTTATAATCACTTAAAAACGGATATTGAATCGCTGCTTTTGCAATACGTGGTTCCAAAGCAGCACATGCGACTGACAGGGCGCCGCCCTGCGATCCACCAGCTACGCCCACTCTTTTCTCATCAACCTCAGGCATATCCATCATAATTCCCGCAAGCTTTGCTGTGTCCAGAAAGATATGTCTCATAAGAAGATCCTGAGGCTCTCCATCAAGTCCCCGAATCACATGTCCATTTACAGTGGTTCCTTTCACTCCTCCTGTATCCTCCGAACGTCCCCCCTGTCCCCTGCAGTCCATGGCAGCAACCACAAAACCGGCTGCTGCGTAACTGAGCAGCTCATTCCAGTTTCCCGAGTTGGCCGTATATCCATGAAACATAAGAATTGCAGGCATCTTTTCCTTCCGTTTTTTCGGAATGATAAATTTTGCATAGATTCTGGCATTCCTGACTCCCGTAAAATACATATCGTAACAATCCGCATACCACACCTGAAAATCCGCAGGAATCAGTTCCACATCCGGCTCTACGCTGTGCATTTCCTTTAGCGCCTTCTCCCAATATGCATCAAAATCGGCGGGTCTCGGATTTGTCCCTCTATATTTTTTCAGTTCCTCTATTGGCATATCTAACACCGACATATTATTTTCCTCCCTGACTCTTTCTGATAAAAGCAGACGCGTACCCGTCTGACTGACAAGGTACGCGCCTCTACCATATCTCTTTATGGTTTTACTACAATATTATGATACATCAATCCCAAAGTCATACTTTTTCATGAAGGCATGAGAAGTATAAGCTTTCGATTCCGTTATCAATATTTCTGAAAAAATCTGGAAATGAGCGTTGCAGTCTCCGCACGGTTTGTATTTCCCTGAGGAGCCAGAATGTTCTGTCCGTCTTTTCCTTTGATGATTCCTGCGCCTACTGCCCACTCCATCGCTTCTTTTGCATAAGCCGAGATATCGTCTGCATCATCATAGACACCATCAAGTTTTGCCTTCTCGTCAACATCACAGCCTTTGCTCTTTGCATAACGGTACAGCATCACTGCGACCTGCTCACGGCTGATCGAATCCGCCGTTCCAAAGAGTCCAGTATCGGCATAACCTGTTGCAATACCGTTCTCGTTTGCCCACAGAACTGCATCGGTATACCACTCGCCTTCTGCCACATCTGCAAACTTCTCTTCGTAGTCCATCTTCGGTGAGCCTTCTGCTCTCCACAGGATCACTGCAAACTGATCACGTGTCAGGTTCTGACCAGGTGCGAATGTCACTTTATCCACGCCTGTCATCAGACCTTTTTCATATACCGTGCGCACATCATCATAGAACCAGTCCGTATCTTTTACATCTTTGTACGGAAGGTCAGCAGGTTCTTCTTTCTCAACCAGTCCATCCACTGCCTTCTGCAGATCCTCCAGAGCTTTGTCAATCACTTTCTGTGTAATACAGTTATCTGCATAACAGAATTCCGCATGCTCCAGTGCCAGAGCCAGGATCTCTACTGTTTCCGGCTCATACTTTTCAGCCTCTTCCAGTTTCCCGGCTGCCAAAGCTATGAGCGCTCCGAGTGCAGTTTTGTCTGCTTTTCCTTCCACAGAGATCGTGAATACTTTATCTGCAGTACTCTTATCAGCAATTCTGGTCACCTGTACGTAGACTTCTACTGTTGTAGTTGTCTCAGGAACCGTAACATTTCCGGCTGCATCGATAATGGCCGTATGATCTGTTGCGATAATCTCTGCTGTGTATCCTTCCGGAACGCCTGAGAGTACCACACGGGAATCCTCCATACGCAGGGTAACCTCTTTCATGACTTCCTCAGCTGTTTTGGAACGTGCCGGGAAAGTTAACGGTTTCCATACATCGGCTGCATCCGGATCCATCTCACTGGTAACTGTGATACCCAGAGGAAGGCTGAAGCCTGAAAGGTTCGGAGTGATCGTCATGATATTGCCGCTGATATTGATTGCACCGCTTCCGTCCTGATCTGCCCGGTAAGTTACCTTGAAACCGGCCGGAGCTTCCGGTAAGATCATTCTGGTCTGGTCTTTTGCCGGATCTTTAATCTGTGCTGCAATATTTTCTGCAACTGCCTGATTGGTCAGCTGTCCCGGCTGTACAACAACCGTGATCACTTTCGTTGCAGTGTCTTCACCATTTTTCACCTCTAAGGTCAGTTGAACGGTCTCATAAGAATCCGTATGAGTTACCGCACCGTCTGTATCAATGATATCTTTGCGGTCACTGTCCACAATGGCAACTGTGTAACCTTCCAAAACTTCCGGCAAGGTGATATCCGTTTCGTTGAATGCAACTTCCATATCGCCCAGTGAATCCGCAACAACCTGAGCTGTCATTTCCGCAGGCACACCGTTGATCATTAATTCATTAATTGCCATCCAGCTTCCGTCGGATGTCTTTGTATCCATCAGAACATACTTTGCATAAGTCGGCTCAAATGCATACTTCGCCACAGCCGGATCAAAGTTGTCCACAGAAAGAACCGTTGTCCAGTTTTGTCCGTCCAATGATGTTTTGATATCAAAGGAGGTCGGTCTGTTAGCGTTTCCTGTATAAAGCTCCAGTTCATCTACCAGGAAGCAGCCCGCAAGATCAAACTGATAATCCAGTACTGCTGTTGAACTGGACTGTGCAAACGTCCCTTTGTTGCCATCATTGATCTGTCTGAGCGGATGCCAGTAGCCTACATCGAAGCCCGGAGTTGTAACATCTTTGTTTAATGCAACGTTTGTATAGTTATCCAATGAAAAATCTTTGCGTGTTACATCAACCTCATAAGAACTTACATTTGCCGGATTCTCCGGATCCTGAACAGAAACAGTAACTACGTTTTTGCCTGTCTCCAATGTGATCTCTTTGGATGATCCGTTCGCAACCTTCTCACCGTTAATATAGGTATAAGCATCTTTTCCTGACTGTACGGCAGAAACCGTAATACTTTCAACCTCTTTTCCTACGAGTGCTGTATAAGCGGTTACATTCTTGTCAAAGTCCGGTGTAATTGCCCCTTCACTTAAGACAATATCCTGAATTACAAATTCTTCCGGCATAACCATCTTGTTATAAACTTCCAGTTCTACCAGTGCGAATACATTGGCATTCGGACCTCTTCTTGATCCTTCCACTCTCACATAACGGCAGCTTGTAGTTTCAAAATCATTCACTACGGTGCCTTCACTGTTCAGTGCATAGGTTCCCTGCTCTGTCCAGTCCTGACCGTTCAGAGACGTCCAGATCTTATACTCACTTGCACGGGCAGCATCCCATGTAGTTACGACCTGATTTACTTCCATGATACTGCCAAGATCTACGATAATCCACTGTGGGAAGCCGGCAACTGCTGCTACATAACGGGTTGCCTTTGTTCCGTCTACTGCATTTTCCAACGGCTCATTGGAACTGCCGCCGCTTCCTTCTACTCCTTTGTGCAGTGCCAGGTTGATATTCTGAGGTGTAGACTTAGCAGATGCAATCGTGATCGGAAGTGCTTTACTGTAAGCAGCCTCTTCCGGATCTGCATCCTTCACTACTTTGAAACGAACGAACACCGTCTCGTCACAGATACCCGGTGTTACCGTGCCGTCCAGAGCAACAATCTCTTCATTGCTGGATTCCTCAATTGATACGGTAAAGCCAGCCGGAACTTTCGGATAAGTGATCGTTCCTTTTCCATTATATGCAGGTATGGAAAGAATACTCTCGGCAACCTGCTGTGCACTTAAGTCACTGGCTGTTCCGCCTTCCACGCCATATACTTCCAGTTCTTTCACTACCCAGCCGCAGTCAGTTCCTGTACTTGCTTCCAGAACTTCTACCAGAACATAAGATGCCTCCTGCGGTGCAAAAGCCTCGTCAAAAGTTCCGCCTTTAAAGCTTTCTTCCGTCAGAACAGTCTTCCAGTCTTCTCCGTCTTTTGATACCTTGATGTTAAATTCTTCAGGAATATTGACTACATCCATGACCATTCTCACCCGGTCTACCGCATAGGATCCGTTCAAATCCACTTTCAGATTCCATACCGGATTCGGGGAAGCAGGCTGTGCAAGCGTAGACTCATTTCCGTCTACCGCATTATTGATGGAATGCCACCAGCCGCCGGAGTAATTCGGGCTGCTGACTTTCTTTTTCAAAGCAACATTTTCATAAGTACCGTCATTAAAGTTCATCTCAGAACGGTATACCTTGATCGTATAAAGATTATCCGGCACCTCTGCAGAAAATCCGTCCCAGATCACCTTTACTTCAATTGTATTTTCGCCCAGCTGAAGCGGAATATTTCTGGAAGAAGCTCCGCTGTTATAGGTTTTTCCTTTCACCATATACTGTGCATTCTCATCTGACAGTACCGCATTCACAGAAATCTGGCTGACTTCTGCACCTACAGTCATGGAATACTCATGTGTATTCGGGTCGAACGCAGGTGTAAGATCGCCGCCTGAAACATTCAGCTCTTTCATGGTGGCCAGGCTGCTTTCACCAAAGGTTACCTTCAAAGCCTGTCCTGCTTTCACAGGTACCCGATAGATTCCATCACTGCCCTTTACTACCTGAACAGGTTCTTCTTCCACCCATTCCTGATCTTCGTCAGCTACGCCAACCTCATCTTTATAATAACCAACATAAGAAGCACTGATGATTTCCTGATAACTTGTGAAGTTGACACTTCCATCTCCCCTGGAAGCACTGTCGGAAACCAGATATACGTCGTTTCCTTCTTTCAGCGCCAGTGCTACAGAACCATCGTTACATTCATAGCCGGCATAAACGCCGTCCACCATCTTCAGTTTGGAATAATTCTTTGCAGGTGAATCTGTCTCAATATTCAGTCCCACCATAGAATTAAGCGGTGCACAGGCCAGCTTTTCGGAAATCTTGTTCATAGACGGATTCAGACGGGACATATCCTGTCCGGATTCACGCCATTTCACCGGAGTTCCAAGCTTCCATGTATAATACGGTCCGTTCGCTGCTGTATCTGCCATACCCTGATCCCAGGAATGGTCATTGAACTGCCATCCGTGGTAACCGCCGCCGTACAACAGTGTCGTCAGTACCAGTGAAGAGGTATTGCTGAAGCTTCCGTCATTTTCCGCAATATGCGGGAATCCGGCATCATACAAATCATTCTGGAAAATATCTTTGATCGTATTAACACCGGTTGTGTAAGCATCATCGCCGGCCATATCAACTCCCGGAAGCTTTGTGATCGGGATATAGTCTGCGTGCGGCATGCCGTATCCGCCATTAATTCTGGTTACCATGGAATAATCGGAAGCTTTGATGGCTACTGCCACATCACTGATCCACTCCTGTACCCAACGCTTATCCTCTGTATTGTAGCGCGTATGCCAGTCAGGCTCGTTCATAACCTGGAATGTCGCTGTTCTGTGGTTTTTGTCCACTTCTGCGATATGATCCATCAGATCCTGAATTGGCCGGAT
>UQAW01000069.1 GCA_900539175.1 uncultured Lachnospiraceae bacterium | reverse complement strand
AAGGTGCAAATTTAAAAATGTTACTTTAAATCGCCCGATTTGTCGGGCAACTCATTGTATATAGATGAAAGGAAAAAAATTATGAAATATGAAAATCCGATTATAAAAGGCTTTTATCCGGATCCAAGTATCTGCCGGGTAGAAAAAGACTATTATCTTGTAACCAGTTCTATGGAATATTTTCCGGGAATCCCGCTATTTCACAGCAGGGATCTGGTCAACTGGGAGCAGATTGGAAACTGTATCAGCAGGCAGGATTGTCTGCCGATGGAGAAGGTCGGCGATTCCGGCGGAGTCTGGGCACCGACGATCCGCTATGATCAGGGCAGATTTTATGTAACAGCTACCCTGGAGGGATATGGGAATTTTATTATATCCACGGAAGACCCCTATGCGGAATGGTCAGAGCCGGTATGGGTTCCGGTAGGGGGAATTGATCCTTCTTTATATTTTGAAGATGGAAGGGCATATTACTGTACCAATCAAAGCCTGCATCCGGGAATGGAAGAAATTACGTTAGAAGAGATTGATATAGAAACGGGCAAGCTGAAAAGTGCAGTCACATCGATATGGTCCGGCACCGGCGGAGGTCATCTGGAAGCGCCGCATCTCTATAAAATCAATGGGTGGTACTATTTGATGGCGGCAGAGGGCGGTACGAATTTCAATCATATGGTGACGATTGCCAGAAGCAGATCTCTGTGGGGTGAATATGAGAGCTGCAAGAATAATCCGATTTTGACCAATCGCCATGATACCGTGAAAGAAATTCAGTGTTCCGGTCATGGAGATCTGTTTCAGGATCACAGAGGCAACTGGTGGATGGTTCATCTTGGCATACGGACGGCAAGGAGAACTATGAGCCATCTGGGAAGAGAAACATTTCTGACACACATACTCTGGGAAGATGGATGGCCATCTATGGGAGATGGAAAGATGGAGATGCTGGAAAAGGAAGGACCGCTCTGGGAGGAACAAAAAAAGAAACGGGTATGGAAGGCGGATTTTGGAAAGGCTGCATGGGAGCCGCAGTGGATTTTTGTACGCGGGCGCAGAGACAGCCTTTTTCAGCGTGGAGATGGAAAATTGAGCATGCATGCTTCCAGGCAGAAGTCAGACCGGGAGATAGGTTCTGCGTTTGCAGCAGTCAGACCGTTGGACTTTGCGTGTATCATAGGGACAGAATATCAGTTTTGTCCTCAGCATACAGGGGATGAAGCGGGAATGGCAATCTATCTGGAATCCGGCTTTCATTATCGCTTCGGGAAGAGGAAAACAGAGCAGGGAGAATTTATTGTTCTGGAAAAAACCGCAGAGGATTTTCAACAGACCGCCTGCTGCATTCCGGTGGAGCCGGGAAAACTCAGGTTAAAAATTGAGTGCAGTAAAGAGCAGTATCAGTTCTATTATGCCTTCGGAAAGGAAGCATTTCAATTGGCGTGTACGGCATCCACCCGATTTCTGTCATGTGAGGTGGCGGGAAGATGCTTTACAGGAACCGTTGCAGGACTTTATGCGTTGTCAAAGGAACGGACGGATGCATTTGCAGAATATGACAGTTTTTATATGGAAATGAAATGAGTTTGCTCAGGGAAGGAGAGAAGACATGGCAGGCATAGCTATGGAAACGGGGACATTCGTAACAATCGGAGTCAGTCAGATGGAATCCCCGGCAGTCCGGATAGCGGCGCAGAATCTGAAACAAGATCTGATGTCTGTGCTGGCGGCGGAAGTATCACTGGAAGAAAATAAGGGTAATGAGACCATCATTGTAGGAACCATAGGGGTTTCACAGGGAATAGAACAGTATTTTGATCCGGGCAAACTGCAGGATGAGCTGGGAAATTTCCGAAAGGAGGCATATATTCATGCAGTATCGGATGGAAAGCTGGTGATTGCCGGGACGGACCGCAGAGGAACCATATACGGGATTTATGATTTCTGTGAATGGATTGGCGTGTCCCCCTGGTACTACTGGGCGGATGTTCCGATCAGGAAGAAAGAGAGAATCCAGATACCGGAGGACTATGAAAAGATAGATTTTCCGTCTGTGGAATACCGGGGAATTTTTATTAATGATGAAGAAGAACTGGATCACTGGGCACGGTTGCATATGAATGAGGATACAATCGGCGTTCATACATATGAAAAAATATTTGAACTGCTTCTTCGGCTGAAAGGAAATTATATCTGGCCGGCCATGCATGTAAATTCTTTTAACCGGAAACAGGAAAATGGAGCCCTGGCAGAACGGATGGGAATTGTGGTAGGCACCTCACATTGTGACATGCTTATGCGGAGCAATAATCGGGAGTGGCGCCCCTGGCTTGAACAAAAGGGCTATCAGGATGTACGGTATGATTATTCTGTTACAGGAAAAAACCGGGAGATACTTCATGAGTACTGGCGGGAGAGTGTAAGACAGAATAAGGAGTTTGAAGTAAGCTATACATTGGGAATGCGCGGAATCCATGATTCCGGGTTCGAGACCAGCATGTTAACGGGGAATACGGAAGAGGAACTCAGGCAGCAGAAAATTCGTTTGCTGGAAACCGTAATTGAAAATCAGAATAAAATTCTGGAGGAAGAACTGGACGAAGTCCCTTTGAAATTATTTATACCGTACAAGGAAGTATTGGAGCTATATGACGAAGGTCTCTGCGTGCCGGAGGAGTTTACCATAATCTGGTCAAATGATAATTATGGCTATATACGGCGGTATCCTTCGGAGAAAGAACGGAAAAGGCAGGGAGGACATGGGATTTACTATCATAATTCGTACTGGTCACCTCCGGGAAGGTCTTATTTGTTTCTTTGCTCTACGCCTCTGGCTCATACGAAATATGAACTGATGAAGGCGTATCATGAAGGGATACAGAAACTGTGGATTCTGAATGTGGGGGCGTTGAAGCCTCTGGAAATGGAAACTGAATTTTTCTTACGTCTTGCATGGGAGGCGGGAAAAGAGGAAGGCAGAACCAGAAATGTGGATGATTACGTGAGCCAGTGGCTGGGCAGGAATTTTACCGGAGCAGAAGAGAAAATGCTTGGACCACTGCTGAATCAGTTCTCTCAGATTGCCAATGTCCGTAAACTTGAGATGATGGAAGATGATGTGTTTTCCCAAACTGCCTACGGAGATGAAGGAGCCGTCAGGCTTCATAAGCTGCGGGAGATTGTACGGAAAGCCGATGGAATATACAGAGGGCTTCCCGAGGAAGAAAAGGATGCCTTCTTTCAGATGGTTCTTTTGCGGATTCATGCGGTCTGGCTTACCATGTGCCAGTATTACTTTTCTGACCGGAGTACATTGTGCCACTCGCAGGGGAAGATGCAGGCGGCAGCCCTGTATGTAAAAGAAACGCGGGAATATGAGGATGCCAGAAGAAAACTGATTTTCTACTATAATCAGGTGGTATCCGGCGGCAAATGGAACGGAATCGTCACACCGGAAGATTTTCCGCCGCCAAGAACCGCCATGTATCCGGCCTGTACGCCGCCGTTGCAGATCGGGGAGAGAAAAATGCTGGTGCATCTGTGGAATGAAGAGGAACGACTGTCTTTCCGGAAGCCGGGGATAAAGTGGCTGGAAATTTCCAATGGAGGAGAAGGATGGTTTGATTTCCATGCGGAGGCGCCGGAATGGGTGGAACTGTCGGAAAGCCGGGGAAGAATCTACAGTGAAAAACGAATTATGGTGACCGTAAAGGAAATAAGGGAAGGTGCCGAAGGAGAAATTCGTCTATGGAATGAGACCGATAAAGTTCTTCAGTGCGTCCCCATTGAAATCCTGCCGTTTGGGAGATCAGGCGGGACAGAAGAAGATGGAGCTGTAGTAATCCCGATGCAGGGAGTAGAGGCGGAAGGTTTCCGCACAATCCATAGATTGGGAAGAGAAGAAGGAGATCTTCTGGAGGGATATACAAAAGGGGCGGAGGTTTCATTTCCTGTGTTTTTTGAAAGCGACGGAAAATTTTTGCTGGAGATCCACCGTTTTCCGTCTTTAAATTCCACAGGGAGGATTCGGGTCGGCATTCAGATGGATCATGGTGAGGTACAAATAGTGGAAAGCCAGGCAAAGGATGAGTGGAAGAGCACATGGAGCCGTAATACGATGGACAATGTGGACAGGCTTTACCTTACCCTGCCATGGATGGAGCGGGGACATCACTGCCTGTCCGTAAAGGTAATTGACAGATATTTTGCATTTTCCAGGATGGTTATTTATACGAAACAGAGAAAGGAGAACAATCTGGGAATCATTCAGGGAAATCAGGAACTTCCGCAGACAGGTATGGTACGGGAGTGGGCGGAACGTTTTTACGGAATATCAGACCTGGGACCGAGAAAAGAAATTTTTGCAGATGCAAAGACCAGAAAGGATAGCCTTACTCCCACGGATCAGTTTGTGGAATCAGAGCGGTATGCAGAAACAAAGAAACCGGAGGAAATTCTGAAGGCTGCGGATTCTGTATTTTGTGAAAATGAGAATACGGTAAAAATTGACGCGGTCACGGCATATATGCAGACGCAATACGCATATACGACAAACGGAAACTGGCAATATTGCAGCAGTGAATCTTATGGAAGAAGCGGACTGGCGATGTATCTGCGTCAGAGAGGGAGAACATGGGAACGCGCCGGAGAGGCGCCTGCACTGAATTATGAGATTGAATGCGGAGATGGAAGTTATACGCTCTGGATTCTGATGCGTATCGATCACGCTGATCCGTCCTGCATGGCCGTAGCGGTAGACGGAATGTTTGTGGAAAAAGATCTGTTGTATCATGAGGGGAAGACATGGAGGTATGAGGCGGAGCAGGTGTGGCGGTGGATTCCGTTCGCACGCCTTTCCCTTTCCGGCGGGCGGCATCTGCTGACTGTCGCAGTCATGGCATCCGGCATTCGGATAGACAGGCTTTACCTGTCGGATCGGAATAACCGTCCGCCGGTGGATTTGTATTGGAATGCTGCGGGCAGTCAGGGGTGTGCAGATTAAAAAAAATTACCTGTTTTATCGAAAAATTTTTATATTCTGAAAAATAAAAGCCATATAAAATAAGAATAATAAAACATATAAGAAAGAGAGGAAAAAAGAATATGATGAAGAAGAAAGTAATGGCATTTGCACTGGTAGCCGTAATGGCTGCAGGGGCGTTTGCCGGATGCGGAAACAGTGGTAATACGGATCAGAAAAATAATGAAGATCAGAAAAATGAAAGCAGCGCCAGCGTGGATGCAAAATCAGAGAAAACAGATGGAGAAAAGACAGACGGGGAAAAGACAACGATTCGATTTGCATGGTGGGGCGGCCAGGAGAGAGCAGATATGACAAATGAGGCCGTGGAGTTATTTATGGAGAAGAACCCGGATATCGAAGTGGAAACAAGCTTTTACCCGTGGGACTCCTACTGGGAAAATCTGTCGGTGGCATCCACAGCGAACAATGTACCGGATGTATACCAGGGCTACATAGGTGCCGGAGAATTTCAGCAGTTTATGGACGGCGGAATTGTGGAACCTCTGGACAGCTATGCGGAGCAAGGGCTGATTGACCTGTCTGCTATTTCTGATAATCTGATCTCTGAAGGAAAGGTAGATGGAAAATTGTATGGACTTCCATTTGGAATTAACACAAGGGCTATGCTTGTGGCGCCTGATATGTATGAAAAAGCCGGACTGGAAATACCGGAAAACGGATATGAGTCCTGGGAGGCGCTGGAAAAAGATCTGGTAAAACTCAAAGAGGCCACAGGAAAATATGCGGCGGCAGACTTTGTCGAGTATGAAGGCGATGTATTGAAATATTGGTGCAGGCAGCAGGGAGAAAGCGTTTATGCACCGGAAGGCGACAGTCTGATTGGATTTTCAAAAGAAACCTTTGTGGATTTTTATAACATGAAATTAAGATGGGCGGATGCAGGGCTTATTCCTCCATATGATGTCTCACAGGCAGAAAACGGACCGGAAGACAATACGATTGTAAAAGGTGAATCTGCGGTAAATATTATCCCGGCATCTCAGTATGCCAATTTTGCGAATGCGGCGAAGAAAGATCTGAAGATGATTCTTCTCCCGGGAGCAACAAACAGCGAGGCTACGATGGTTCCGGCTTCACTCCACCTTTGCATGTCCAGCAAGTCCGAGAATAAAGAAGCTGCCGCAAAACTGATCGATTTTCTGATCAATGATGTGGAAGCGAACAAGCTGCTGAAGGCAGAGAGAGGTATCCCGGCTTCCAGTGAAGTGCGTAAAAATATGGAGGATACCTTTACAGATCAGCAGAAAAAGGTAGCGGATATCACGGATCAGGCAGTGGATTACAGTTCTGCCAATGATGCGCCGTCCATGGAGGGCAGCAGTGAAATCCAGAAACTGATTCAGGAATACGAAGAAAGAATGATGTATAAAGATGTAACTCCGGAGGAGGCATACGACGCAATAGCAGAAGCTGCCATGATAAAATAAGCTGTAGAGAGCGGCAGAGGGCGGGGGCAGAGTAAAAGAAGCCTCCGCCCTTGCAGCTTATTACAGACAAAGGCAGTCTGCGGCTGTGGTTCCAGAGGAAACATTGTATAATTGACCGGAGGTAACTATGAAGAAAAAAATGTTTAGAAAGCAGTATGAGGGCTATCTCTATGTAGCGCCCTGGATATTTGGATTTACTGTGCTGACCTTGATTCCATTTATCTGTCTGATCTATTTTTCCTTTACCAAATATAATATGCTCAGCGCACCGGAGTGGATCGGTATTCATAACTATACTGAAATTTTTAACGGAGATGAAAAGTTTCTTACATCTTTGAAAGTAACATTTATCTATGTTCTGGTATCCGTTCCATTGAAGCTGATAGCAGCTCTTCTGGTGGCGATGCTTCTGAACCAGAAAAGGAGAGGAATAGGAATTTACAGGACGCTGTTCTATATTCCGTCAATTATCGGCGGAAGCGTGGCGGTAGCCGTGATGTGGAGAAATTTATTTTCCAGAGACGGCGCTTTTAACGCGCTGATTGAAGCGATTACCGGAATCCATATGGATATTTCCTGGGTGGCAGATCCGTCAACCGCGTTAGGTTCTCTGATCCTGATGGCAATCTGGCAGTTCGGTTCGCCTATGCTGATCTTCCTTGCAGGTCTTAAGAATATCTCTTCTACTTATTACGAGGCGGCGAGGATGGACGGAGCGAATAAAGTGCAGTGTTTCTTTTCAATCACACTTCCGCTTCTGTCACCGATTATCTTCTTCAACCTTATTATGCAGATGATCAATGGATTTATGACCTTCACACAGGGACTGATCGTCACCAACGGTGGACCGATGAATCGAACGCTGTTTTATCAGCTGTATGTATATCAAAAAGGATTTAAGGATTTCAATATGGGATATGCATCGGCATTGTCCTGTATTTTGCTGGTAATCGTTCTGTTTTTTACCGCTCTGGCATTCAAAAGTTCAAATGCATGGGTTTATTATGAAAGCGGAGGAAAGAAGTGATGAAAAGGAAAAGACAAATCGGAAGTATCGTATTTCATGTGGCATGTATCTTGTTTGCACTGACCTCACTTTATCCAATCGTATGGATGCTGTCCAGTTCTTTGAAAGACAGTACGCAGGTGTTTGTGGATGCGGCAAATCTGATCCCCTGGGAATTTAAAATAGAGAACTATATCAATGGATGGAGGGGATTCGGAGGAATATCATTTGCTACGTTCTTCTTCAACACCTTCGTTGTTGTTCTGCTGTGTGTGCTGGGAACGGTAGTGTCATGTCCGCTGGTGGCATATGGATTTGCGAGAACGGAGTTCCGGTTCAAACAGGCGTGGTTCTTTACGATTATGATTTCCCTGATGCTGCCGGCACAGGTGGTTATGGTTCCGCAGTATATTATGTTCAATAAACTGGGCTGGATCAATACATATCTGCCGCTGATTATACCTCTCTGGTTCGGAAGTGCGTTTTTCATATTTCAGCATATGCAGTTTATCCGGTCTATTCCGATCGAACTGGATGAAGCGGCATATCTGGACGGAGCAAGTAAATTTACGGTATATACCAGGGTCATTCTGCCGCTGATCAAGCCGTCTATCGCGACTTCTGTTATTTTTCAGTTTTACTGGAAATGGGAAGATTTCTTCGGACCGCTCATATATTTAACTTCACCGAAAAAATATACGGTGTCTGTGGCACTGAAATTATTCTCTGACCCGACGTCCATGACGGACTGGGGAGCGATGTTCGCTATGAGCGTATTGTCTCTGGCACCGCCGGTGATACTCTTTTTCTGTTTCCAGAAATACATTGTAGAGGGTATCAGTGCAAGCGGATTAAAAGGATAAAGACTCCTTGAAGTTTCTCTGATAAAGATTTACAATGTAGGCAGGAAGAAAATCGTGTTCGTGTAAAAAAATGGAGCGGAAGATGAGAAAGAGACTATGTTATCTGATACTGACCGTCCAGGCGGCGATAGCCCTGACCGGGTGCGGAGGGAAGGAAGAGGATCTGGAAAACAAGGATGCCCCTCCGGTTGTGCTGCAGGTATATGCGGGACAGAGTGAGAAAGAAAATCTGGAGCTTCTTGTAGATGCTTATCAGAAGAAAAATAAGGAGTTGTCTGTTGAAATCCATCTGATACCAAATTCAGAGTATACGCAGCAGATGATGCGGATCAAAAACAGAGAAGTGCAGGCGGACTGCATTTTCTTTCAAAGCGCCGGGGAGGCGGCTATATGGAGGAATAAGAAAGTTTTAAAAGACCTCAGACCGTGGTACGAGGGGACAGAGGAGGCAGCATATTACTGCCGCTGGTATGAAGAAATGGCGGATGATGGTGCATATTATATGATCCCGTACAGGCTGGGGAAGATATGTGTGTATTATAATAAGACGCTTTTCGAGAAGAACGGTGTGGATGTGCCCGCGGACGGCTGGACATGGGAAGATTATAAAGAAGCAGCAAAACGGCTTACCGGTTGGGAAGATAACAGGAAGATCTATGGTTCTTTGGGTTTTGAGGGTCCCGGTCTGTGGTGGATGTTTCCGGCACGCACAAGAGGAGCGGAAGATCCCTTTGATCCGGAGGATCTGGAAGCATTTCGTGAGTCTGCGGAGTGGTGCCATGAATTTACAAAGGAATTTACCACAACATTTCCCTATGTTGACTGGAAAGATGACGGGAGCGGGTATAACGAACTGTTTCTGGAGGGCAGACTGGGAATGTATTTTGGCGAAGACAATGAAGTGAATATCCTGAATCGGGAAATTCATAATCAGAGACTGGAAATCGAGTATGATGTGGCAAGCCTTCCGGTCTGGGATGAAGCCGGAACATCAGAGGTCTATAATACGTCAGTTGTTACGATGTCGGCTTCGTCTCAATATCCGGAAGAAACCTATCAGTTTATGGAGTTCTGCATAGGAGAGGAAGGAGCGCAGATTCTGACAGAGAACGGCGCAGTGCCTTCCTGGCAGTCTCCGGCGATACAGGAGAGCTATCTGGCGGCTGCAGGAACGCCGGAGCATTCGGAATGCTTCTTTACCAATGATATGCCGGTGGAGAGAAAGGCAGGGGGCTTATATAATGGAGGGATAGCAATCATGCAGAATGAAGTGGCGCTTTATATGAAGGATGAGCAGGAATTGGATTATACGTTTGAGAACATTCAGAAGCAGCTCAGAGAACTGCGGGCAAGGTGAGGATGAAATTGGTTTCAGGAATATTTCTGCGGGGGTGTTTATGAAGCAGACAATCACAAGAAGGTTTTTGAAATATCTTATTCTTATCATTATTGGGTCGAATCTCATTGTAGCCATGTTTTTATACGGAATCATGCGCGATAATGCAATGAAACAGGCGGAGGATCTGCGGCAGGGGCTGATGGAATCGAATATGGTCACGATGCGGCAGTATTTTGAGAATGTGGATAATATTGCAAACGCCATTATCTATAACCGGGATGTGATTCATCTCATGAGAAAAAGTCAGGATACGGTATCAGATATGGTGCTGCTCCGGGGAATAGAAAGTCAGTATTATTATTCCAATCCGGAACTGGAGATGAGTTTTTACAAATCCGGAAACTGGACAAGCAAGTATTCCATTCAGGAAAGTGAAAGGGCGATCCCTGTTTCAGATTATCGCTATACCGACTGGTATCAGGAAATTATATGGACAAGAGATAAAAAAGTGCTGCTGTCAGACGGTAAAGAAACAGATGAGGATGGAGGAATTCAGTCCTGTGTCTATAAAATAGAGGATCTTTACAGCTCCAATGCGGTGGGGTATCTGAAGATTGATATGCACATGAGTTATCTGAAAGAGAAGTTCCTCCACAGCTTCAGTAAAATTGCCGGGGCAACGATTCTGGACAGAGATGGCAACGTACTGTTTTATACGTTATCGGACCAAGCCCCCCAGCCCTCATCCCCGATCAAGGTTCCGACTAAGGTACTGGAAGAAAACATAGAGGGAACCTATGAGAATGGAGACTACATGATTACTTATGGGACTCTGGAAAGTACCGGATGGTATCTTTGTCTGGCCAGCTCCAAGGCAGAAATTCTTCAGAATCAGAATCGGGTGATCCCGGTGTTATTGTCTTTGCTTTTGATCATTGTAGGATTTACTCTTTTGATTTCCAAGAAATGTTTTTCTATCATCACGGTGAATTTTACCCGGCTTGTGGAGGGGATGGAGCAGGTCAAACGAGGAGACCTTAAGACCAAGGTGCAGGCAGAGACACAGGACGAGATCAGTATTCTGATCCGGGAGTTTAACGAGATGATGATGCGCATTGATGAGCTGATAAAGCGTGTGGAGGCGGAACAGCTTCTTGTAAAAGAAACAGAAATTAAGGCGCTTCAACAGCAGATTAACCCTCATTTTATCTATAATGTTCTGGAAACTATCATGGGACTTGCGAGCGAAGGGCTCGATGATGAAGTCATTGAGGTGAGCACATGTCTGAGTGTGATGCTGCGCTATAATACACGATTTGAGAATGTCACGGTTATCGCCGGAGAACTGGAGCAGATCAAAAACTATGTAACTGTGATAAAGATACGTTTTGAGGATAGATTTGAAGTATATTACGATGTGGACGAGGAGTGTCTGGATTGTCGTATTTTAAAGTTTACCCTGCAGCCCTTTTTGGAAAATGCGGTGTCCCATGGCCTGGCTGATGTGGAATCAGGAGGAATGCTGAGAATCCGGATTAAAAAGGAAGAGGATACAGTTTCTATTATGGTCTATGACAATGGAACCGGAATACCAAAAGAAAAGCTGAAGGAGTTGAATGATCGTCTGAAAAAGACGGAAGAACATCCGTTGGAATATATTGAACAGTATAAAAGCCTGGGAATATTAAACGTACATCTCCGTTCCAGACTTTTCTATGGAGAAGGTTATTCCTTTGAAATATTCAGTAAGGAAGGAAAAGGAACCTGTATATCCATGAAGATACCCTTTTCCTACATGGATACCGTTACGGTGACGAACACAGAGTGTGAGCAGGAATAGAAAAACAGTGCAATCGCACATGGGCAATATCAAGGATTACAAAATGAGGGATTGGTCATGTACAGAGTGATGATTGTGGATGATGAAAGATTTATACGCAGGAGTATACGGAATCGGATAAACTGGGAGCAGTTTGGAATCACGGAACTGGAGGAGGCAGGAAACGGTATGGAAGCGTTGGAGCTTCTGGATACCTTCTGCCCGGAAATTGTACTGGTAGATATCCGTATGCCTAAGATGGATGGACTGAACTTTATCTCGGAGGCAAAGAAAAAGCATCCGGAGATTGATTACGTCATTATGAGTGCATACAGTGATTTTACTTATGCCAGAACAGCCATCGACCTTGGGGTGGAGGCATATCTTCTGAAGCCTATTCAGAAGGAGGAACTGGAGAAACAGTTGGGCAAACTGCTGCACAGGAAAAATGAGAAAAAGTTACAGCGTATGTCTCAGAGCATTAAAGTGGAAGAACTGCAGCAGGAGGTTATTTTAAGATATCGTAATGTTGTGGCAGCAGCTTTTTATTCGGAGACCGAGGAATGCGGAGAAAGAATTGAAGTGATTGTGCGGAACCAGATGGAACAATACGAAAACTGTTTTGTGTATTTCCTGCGGAACTGTTCCCGGAGTACCTGTCATGTGTTTTTAATCAATATGGAAGAAGGAAAGCAGGAAACAGGGCGCAGGTGCGTGAAAATAGTTATGGATGCAATGCAGGATTCGGGGATGTGGGCGTCTGTGTCAGAGGTTTTTGAACGGAAAAATTTTAAGGAATGCATTGCGCAGAGCCTTTATTTTCTGAAACGGAAAATGTTTTATTCGCAGAATAAAATTATTACACATTCCTCATGGGAAAACAGATGCGTTGAGGAGCGAAAAAGCCAGATACAGACAGAACTGGAACAAATCTATAGTCGGATACGGAAGAGGGAGTTTGACCGTGTAAAAGAGGAACTGCTGGAAATTGTGGATATCCTGATTCAGGAGAGCAATCCTGTAAAAGTGATGGAGGAGGGAATCGACGAGATCATGGTTTTGCTGTGCCATCTTCCTAAGGAAGCAAGCAATGACATGGATTTTAATATTTTGTTGCATGATTTTAGAAGTAAGGATTACCTGCTGGTATATCATACAGCAGAAGATTTGAAAATGAATCTCAGAAGTCTCATCAGCAGGCTTTTGAACATTGTTCAGCAAAAGGATTCCGCCGATGCCATAGTTCAGATAAAGGAATATATAGAAAATAATTATGGAGATTCGCTGAATGCAGCAGAGCTTGCACAGCGGTATGGTCTGAGTGTAAGTTATCTGTCGACCTTGTTTAAAGAGAGGACAGGGGTCAATCTTACAGCTTATATAGAAGGAATCCGTATGGAGAAGGCGAAAAGTCTGTTGAGAAGCAGGGAGTGGACGGTGACGGAGGTGGCGCTTCATACCGGTTATTCCAACTCCAACTATTTCTCGAAAGTATTTAAGAAGTATACAGGAATCACGCCGCGGGAATTCAGGGAAACTGAGCGAAAAAAATAGTATAAAAAGAAAGGATACAGACATGTCAGGGGGAATTTTTTCACCAGATGGAAGACTGGCGCTTACTTTAAATAAAGTATCTGATCTGGCGATTTTGAATGTGTTATGGCTGCTATGCAGTATTCCGGTGATAACGGCAGGTGCAGCTACAACGGCGCTGCATTATGCCGCAATGAAAATGAAAGCCGGAGATCAGGGATATGTGATCAGGAATTTTTTTCATTCCTTTAAGGAAAATTTTCGGCAGGCCACGATTATCTGGTTGCTCTGTATACTGGCAGCGGGAATTCTTGTCATAGATTTCTGCATTATTTTTCAGAGACTGCCGAATCAGATGCAGTGGGTGAGCGTTCCTGCCTGTATGGCGGCAGCAGCATTTTTATTTATGTTCAGCTATGTATTTGCAGGGTTGGCTTTTTTTGAAGCATCTATCTGGAAAACCATAAAAAACGCATTTTTTATGTCAGTCCTGCATCTGCCGTATACATTACTTATTCTGGTTGTGGGAGCAGCTCCGGTCTGGGCGATTTTGATTTTTTCGGAGGAACTTGTGTTTGTTTCGTTTTTGGATGTGGTGATCATGCCTGCATTCTGTGTATGGGTAAATGCAAAGTTCTTTTTGAAGATCTTCAGCCAGCATCTGCCGGAAGAGGTTCAGAGCAGGCAGTACAACGAATAAGAAGTAAATGAGAAGTTATTTGGATTGATGAAACGATGGAGGCAATTTTATGAAGTTATCATTGCAGGGAATAGAAGATAAGCAGGTCTGGGAAGAGAAGGGATACCATCTTCCGCAGTATGATATTAAAAGAATGGTGAACAATACAAAAGAAAACCCTTTCTGGATTCATTTTGGCGCAGGGAACTTGTTCCGTGCGTTTCATGCAAATGTTGTCCAGAATATGCTGAATGAGGGAACCCTTGACAGAGGTCTGATTGTAGCGGAGGGATTTGATTATGAGATTATTGAGAAAATGTACACAGTGCATGATAATCTTGGAATTCTGGCCACACTTAAGGCGGATGGAACCATTGAAAAGTCCGTGACAGGGAGTGTGGCAGAAGCGCTGCCTTTAGATTCTGCGGATGAAGCGGCTTATGGGAGGTTGAAAGAAATCTTTGCAGAAGATTCTCTTCAGATGGCGACTTTTACGATTACGGAGAAAGGGTATAGCATTGCGAATGGAAAGGGAGAACTGCTCCCGGACGTGGCTGATGACTTTGTAAACGGTCCTGGGAAACCGGTAAGCTATATGGGCAAGGTGGCCTCTCTCTTATATGCAAGGTACCGGTCCGGAAAAAAACCCATTGCTATGGTAAGCACCGACAACTGTTCTCATAATGGAGATAAATTATATGCCGCCATTATGGCATTTGCAAAAGCGTGGGCAGATAACGGTAAGGTGGAGAAAGGATTTGAAGACTATATAGATTCTGACAGCGTTTCGTTTACCTGGAGCATGATTGATAAGATTACGCCAAGACCGGATGCATCCGTAGCGGAAATCCTGCAGGAAGATGGTGTGGAAGAACTGAAGCCGGTAGTTACCGCTAAGAAAACATACGTGGCGCCTTTTGTCAATGCAGAAGAGACGGAATACCTTGTTATTGAAGATGATTTTCCAAATGGACGGCCGGATCTTACGAAGGGCGGACTGATGTTTACGGACCGTGAGACGGTAGACAAGGTCGAGAAGATGAAGGTATGCACCTGTTTGAATCCGCTGCATACCTGTCTGGCTGTTTTTGGCTGTCTTCTGGGATATGAAAAAATTTCTGAGGAGATGAAGGACACAGAGCTGAAAAAGCTGGTGGAGATCGTAGGATACGAGGAAGGACTTCCGGTAGTAGTAGACCCGGGGATTTTAGATCCGAAGGAATTTATTGATACGGTTCTGACAGTGCGTGTAACCAATCCGTTTATGCCGGATACGCCGCAGAGAATTGCGACGGACACCTCACAAAAGCTGGCAATCCGATTTGGTGAGACAATGAAGGCATACGTTGAAAGTGAGACGCTGGATGTGAAGGAGCTGAAGATGATTCCTCTGGTTTTGGCAGGCTGGTTACGGTATCTGCTGGGAATCAACGATGACGGTGAGCAGTTTGAACTCAGTCCGGATCCCTTGCTTGGGGAGATCAGACCATGTGTTGAAGAACTCAGGCTTGGCGACAAGAATGTGGAAACTGCTGTGCGTCCGATCATGGAACGGGAAGATATTTTTGGAATCAATCTATATGAGATTGGATTGGCAGACAAGGTTCTTGGGTACTTAGAAGAACTGATCGCAGGAAAAGGTGCTGTCAGGAAAACGTTAAAAAAGTATTTGCAGTAATACGGATAGGACCAGTCTCGGGACGGCTGGTCTTATTTTATACTACTGAGTGCAGGTGGAGCATCGGCGGAAGAGGCTTTTTATGTAAGAGATGGAGAAAAGGGGATAGAAGATGTATAGGGTATTGATTATTGATGATGAGAAATTTATTCGAAAAAGTATCAGGAATCGCATCAATTGGGAAAAATACGGCTTTTCTGTGGCGGCAGAGGCTGGTAATGGAGCAGAAGCGATCCGGATTATGAGCGAAATCACTCCCCATTTGATTATAGTAGATATCCGTATGCCCGTAATGGATGGATTGGCATTTATCAAGGAAGCCAGGAAAAAATTTCCAAAGAGCATATATGTAATCATGAGCGCCTATAGTGATTTTGAGTATGCGAGAAGGGCAATGCAGCTTGGAGTAGCGGAGTATGTGTTAAAGCCGATAGAAGAAGAAGAGATGGAAAGAATCCTGGAAGAAGCAGCGTATCGGCTTAATAAAGAAAATGTAATAAAACAGATGAATCAGAGGGAATTCTGCGAAAGTGTATTCCCGGTAAACGGGACGAGAATCGGAGCAATGGCATTCTGGAATAAGGACGAAGAGTATGGAGAACGAATGGAAGAGGCGATCAGACGGAATCCTTATATAATAGAAAACCATATAAAATTATATTTTCTTGAAGAACACTGCCGGGAACATTGCTTTCTTTATCTGGCAGCAGGGGAGGGGTTAACAGAAGACGGTATAAGGAAGGCGCTGGAGAACCTGTTACAGGACGAAGAAAAGCATGTGAAAGCAGCATACTCGGGAATTTACGATGGCTCGAAAGTAAAGGAGGCAACATCCGAAAGTATTCAGACATTAAAAAGAAAAATCTTCTATCCGGACAGAACCATACTATATGCAGAGCCTTGTGATGGAAAAAAAGAAGAAAGATACAGAGCGCTTAAGGAAAAGATCCTATCGGCACAGAAGGGATTTCTGAAGCAGGAATACAGGAAGTCCATTCAGGAATTTATGAATATTGTGGATCAGACCATTTTAAAAGAAAATTCTATCCACAATATAGAGGAAGTAATACGGGAGATTATGTTACTGCTTTGGTATTTTGCAGAGGACCAGAGCAGCCGGACAGATTTTAATATTATGTTTCATCGCTTCCAAAGCCGTGATTACCTGTTGGTCTATGATACCGCCGATGAACTCAAGGTAAACCTAAAGAAGATGCTTTCCAGTTTTATGGAGCTATACAGTGACAGAAGGAGTAAGGAAACTGTTGATATAATTAAAGATTACATTAAGGAGAACTTTTTCGAGGATCTGAATGCCTCGAATATTGCCGGCAGATTTTATCTGAACCCAAGTTATCTTTCTACGATGTTTCGGGAAAAAACAGGAATGAAACTTATGAGTTACATTGAGGGGATACGAATGGAAAAAGCAAAAGAATATTTAAAGAATAATGTATGGACGGTTACAGAAATTGCAATCGAAACAGGTTATTCTGATTCGAACTATTTTTCTAAGGTATTCAAAAAGTATACCGGGGTATCACCAAAGCAGTATCGGGAGAGAGCGCTTCGGGATCGAAGCTTTGTATGAAGTTCTAGGAATATTTCAGATGACAACCAAAAAAATTTCTAGTTTTTACGGGAAACTTTCGATATACTGCATGCATCAGTTACTTAGTATTTGTTGTACTAGGGTGGATAATGAAAGGAGGAAATGTATGCAACAGAAAAGAAAGCGTACACATAACGGCTTTTGCAGAGGACTTAGTGTTCTGTCTTCAATAGCCGTTCTATCTTCTTCTGTGGTACCGGCAATGCCGGTCCTGGGGGCAGAAAAACCAGTGGGATCCCGCGTGGTATATTCGGGAGAGGGATATGAAAGAGATCTGGCGTTAGAGGTAGGCGGAGAGCCGTTCTTTTATAATGGTGTTCAGATCCGAATAGACAAAGAGGCGGACGTCTATGGTTTCAATGACGACCAGATCAAACAGCTTATGCAGATGGCAAAAGATGATGGATTTACAGTGGCGAATATGCAGATCCGGTGGTCCGATATTCAGCCGGACAAAAAGCTAAATGCCAAGGAATCAGCCACAGTTTCGGAAAAAGAGGCGGATCAGCCACAGACAGGGACATTGAAAGTGGAAGGCGCGGATGCGCAGGACGACCATTATACCTATCTGAAATATGATCTGAGCCAGTTTGCCGATCGGAATGCAATTGAAGCAGCAAAACTCCGGGTGAATCTTCCGGATGCCGAGAACGATCTTACAAAAGATCATGTCCTGTATGCGTATAATGTTACAGAGGATATGGAAGGGGCTGATTTTTCAGGCTTAACCTGGGAGAATACCCCTGTGAAGGATACTGAGACTTTCGCAGGCACATCTACGAAGGTATGGGATCCCGTGAAAAAGGCGACCTACTACGACATTGATGTGACGGAGATGGTGAATGAACAATTATCCCAAAATCCCGGGGCGGATGAAATTACGTTGATGGTATCGGCTGCTTTAAAAGAAGATGGGAAATCAAATGGAGAATTGATTCAGATAGAAAACGCAGCCTACGCCCCCCAGCTGGTTGTCTCAGAGGACAAGGATGAGTATGACTGGAGCTATCTGGATAAATATCTGGGCTGGGCCGAAGAAATAGGATTGAAGGTAGAGATACTGTGGTTTGCTACGGATACCTGCAGTATTACCTCGGACAACCGGGTGCCATTCTATGTATATAACCATTATCAACTGAGTATGGCAGATGTGGATAAGCCGTTTTTTAAGAAACAGTCGGGCGACTGGGCAGTGGCTTATGGAATCTACTGGTATCTCATGTGTAAAAATGATCCAAATATGAAGGCGCAGGAAGCTGCTACGCTGAAGGCTTTATTTAATCATGTAGCGGAATTTGATGCGGAAAATGGAAATAAAAATACCGTAGTAGGCTGTCAGGTCAGCAATGAACCCAATGTATCCAGACTGCACAATGGAAGCGTATATGATGCAAATGGAACAAAAGTTCAGCATTGTATGTGCGAAACCTGTCAGAAGCTGAAGAAAGAGCTGAACTTAAGTGATCAGGGATTTCGGGATTATACAATGTTCGAATACAATAATAATCTGGCGAAGGCAGTGAAAACATCGAATTACCCGGTATGGACCCGTGTGAACAATGTACAGGGAAATGATGCATGGGGCGTTACCTATAACGAACAGAAACGGAGAGAAGGAGGAACAGATAAAGACGGCGGTACCTATCTTGATTTTATCGGCCTGGATCCCTATGGATGGGGCAGAAAAAACTTATATGATTATGGTACAGGCAGCTATTCCACAGGACAGAATCTTCCGGTTGTTATGGAGAGCGGAGGGGAGAATTCCATGTCTGCCCTGATGATGCTTGCGACGGTTGCCGGCGGCGGATTCTATAATGTATATGATCTGTGCAGCTCGGATGGACATCATCTCTACGATCAAAATATGCAGCCGCGTGTTATTGCAGCCGGTGATAAATATTTGCCGGAAGGCGGAACTTACATTGAGGATGTACGCAACCATAATAAGCTTCTGAATAAGATTGCTTATGAACTTGCAGTGAAAAAACCGGATAGTCTGGGCGGTAAAGATCTGTTGTTCTTCAATTGTGAGGGAACGGAGCTTCAGAATATTAATGTGACAAAGCAAATAGAAGGTATGGATGTGACATACAAGTCCAATACCAGGTATGCTTCCGGAATTGCCGTAAAGAGAAGCGGTAATGAAGTTGTACTTCTCAACACACAGGGGAAGGATGCCACATTTACCCTGTCACAGATCGCGGATGATGTGAAGTCAGTTGAATATGGTCAGTATGAAGGTACTGAATGGGCATCAGATGCCGGGGAAGTCAGCTATCAGAAGTCGGGCAGCGATCTTGTAGTAAAGATGCCTGTATTCTCCTGTGTCCGTGTGGAGACAAACAGCGAACTTCCGAAACCGACTTATTATGAGACCGAGGATCTGGTGGAAGCCGGAAACGTGACAGTATCCAATGGATTACAGATTAACAATCATAGTGAAAACGGAGCCCACGGCGGCCGGTGGACGGAAATTAAAAATGCACCGGTTGGCGCTAAGGTGACTTTTGAGATTATGGTTCCGGAGAATCTGTCTGCGGCCCAGATCGCAACCGGCTATAAATCCAATACACCGGGACGTGCAACGGTGCAGCTCTCTGTGAATGGCAAGAATTATGGGACACCTTTGGATATGACAGGAGAGTATGGATATCGGATTTCCGAAGCAGGTCCGATTGTAGAGCTAAAACCGGGACAGAAAAACACACTGACCTATACGGTCACAAAGGCAGGACATGTCTGCTTAGACTATATTAATTTTATCAAAAGAGATTCCATGCCGGATGCATTAGAAGGGAAAATATTGATAGATGAAGATTTTTCGGATGCGAAAGATACCTTTGGTTTTCCAAGAGGAGCATCTGTCTCAGACGGCGCATTACATATTACAGAAGGCATGGGAAATTACACAACATCTGTAAAAAACTTTGATGCGGAGATATTAGGACAGTCAGCAGTAGAATTGTCCTTTGACTGGAAATCCAATGTGACATCAAACGGGAAAAAGAGTGGAATCGAATTCCGTGATCTGTATGGAAAACTGATCTTTGCTCTGGCAAGTAAGTCGGGAACAGAACTGCGTTATTCGGTTACGTCCCGGGATTCCGATTCCACAAGGTGTGAATACGACTGGGAGCCCAAATGGACATCGGCTGCCATGGACAGGACAAAGACCTATACGGTACGCCTGGTGGCTGATTTTGAAAACCATATAGTAAGCTATTCCATAGCAGAAAAAGATACGGGAAATGTCATAGCCCAGCAGATCAATGTTCCGATAGAGGCTGAGAGTATGGCGAAAATGGTTGCCGCAAACTATTATACGGTTGAGAATCAATCCTATGTGGGAACACAGGATATTGATAATTTTAAACTGATCGGAAAAGATGATGCGGTGGATCTGCCTTACAAAGGAAAAACAATCTATGCCTTTGGCGATGATATTATGGCAGGATATGCGTATGAAAAAGCAGGCTACGTACAGTTTGCGGCAGCGGCAGAGGGCATGGAGGTATCTTATGACGGGGCAGTAAACGGAGCCACTGTCATGGAAAGCGATAAGCAGATACTTTCTCAGATTGAAGCAGCTCCTGCAAACTCTCCGGATGTGGTAATTTTCAATGGCGGGATCAATGATTTTGGAACAGCATTTGATAAAGCTTCCTTCTCAACAGCATTTGAAAATATGGTTACCCGGATGAGCCAGAAGTGGCCGGAGGCAAAGCTTATTTATACAACGGCCCATAAAATGAGCGGGGCAGCTTCAGGTATAGCAGAAGCGGATCAGGAGCAGATGTATCAGATTGTGACGGATATCTGTAAGAAGCACGGTGTTTGTGTGGCTGATTTGTACCAGACTATGGATGCCAGTGAAGATACCTGCAGACAAAATAAAACATTTGACGAGTTAGGGCAGGATAGCTTGCCTGGCACTATGGCGACGATATCCAGCGAAAAATTTTCAAGCCAATACCCTTCCGGCAAATATCCGAATTTCACCGGTATCAGGGAGCATTATGTGCCTGCCATAGCAGCAGCGCTTAGAAAGTCTGCAGGATCCGGGGATGTACATGAATTTGAGGATGTACACGAAGACGACTGGTTCCGTAAGGATGTGGCTTATGTAAGTGAAAAAGGCATCATGACCGGTTTAAAGGAAACTGTTTTTGGACCGGAAGCAGAGCTTTCCCGTGCAGAGTTTGCCACCATTCTTTACCGGCTGGCAGGAAGTCCGGAAGTAGCTTATGAGAACAAGTTCTCAGATGTAAAAGAAGGTGAATTCTATACCAGTGCAGTAATGTGGGCAA